>WGEI01000230.1 GCA_015492875.1 Anaerolineae bacterium
CCATAGTGGGGACATATCCCAGCCGCTCTAAAATCACCCGCATGGTGTCAAAATCGCTCACTTCAACTTCAGCCTCGAAGCGGCTAATCATACCATCGCCAACCACTTCCCCCGCGCTTTTATAGGTTAAGCGAATGCGGTTGTCCTGCCGCAGTCGCAAGACCAAGCCCTGCTTTACAAATGAGCCATCAACGCTATCAAAACGCAGGTTACGCTCATAAACCCGCGCCTTTTTGAGTTGTGCGCCACTTTCCTGTAGGCGCTTTTCTATCGCTTGCAAATCCTTTACCAACAATTTAACTTCTGTCTCTCGATAGCTCATCTAGCGACCTCGCGTATCATCTCCGGCAAATAGGCATCAACGGCGTTCACAATCGCAGTATAAGGTTGTTCAATCCGATGCGGGGCTAAGAGCAGGCTTTTACTGAAGCTTCCCGCTGCGCGTTCTAGTAGCCAGCAATCCTCACCATAAACAGAGACCTCGTCTTGGTCATGGAGTTTATCAAAACCCGCTTTACGCAAAGCGCTCTCAAATGGTTCTAATCGTTCCCATGTAATCGTATGAATGAACGGGTGATTGTGAAACGCGCCTATGTAGACAACCTCCAAAGTAGCCTCTTCATAAGCGGTATAGATGAGGGTTGCAACGGAGTGGTAGGCGCGCCTATCGGGGTAAAAAGCGGTCAAACGATAGACCCCTTTAACCGATGGCTGCATGGCGAGTTTGAACAGGCTTTGCCCGTTGGCCTGTTCGATGACTGCTCTCAATGGCGCAATTTTAAGTTCCAAATATCGCCCCTCTATTCCCCGATATGTAAAAGGGGGCAAATCGCGCCCCCCATCTTTTAGACTTCCAAAACAACCTTGCCGAAGGTTTGAAAATTCTCCAGCACTTCTTGCGCTTTTCGCGCTTCCTGCAAGGGGAATACCGCCCCGATAACCGCTTTTAGCTTGCCTTCAAAAAGCAAACTCATGACGCGCACATAGTCCTGATGCGGCCCCATAGTGCTGCCGATGATGCTCAGGTGTTTGGCGAAGATATAGCGCATATCTAAATCGACATGAGGGCCGCTAGTATTGCCAACAACCAAAATGCGCCCGCCAATACGCGCGCTACGAATGCTATTGTTAAATGTAGCCGCGCCGACATTATCGACGACAACATCAACGCCCTGTTTATTGGTGATTTTATAGATTTCACGCCCCCATTCAGGCGTTTCCGCGCGATTGATAGTCACATCCGCGCCCAGTTCTTGAGCACGTTCACACTTTTCAGCCGTGCTGCCAATCACATAAACCTTTGCCCCAGCTAGCTTGGCAATCTGAATGCTGGCTGTATTGACGCCGCCACCAGCCCCAACGATGAGTACGCTTTCTCCAGCGCGCAAATCGCCGCGCGTGATGAGCGAATGCCATGCAGTGACAAAAACCAACCCCGCCGCCGCTGCTTCCTTAAAGTCCACATGTTGCGGCATTTTCAGCAAGTTACGCGCTGGCACTACAGCATATTCCCGCGCTAGGCCGGGGACATGTTCGCCCAGTATGGCGATGCGAGATTGATTTTCTAAGCCCGTCATCAAAGCAGGACTATCCGTCGGTACAATCGTGGGGTCAATACAAACAGAGTCTCCCTCTTGAACCTGTGTGACGCCCGCGCCAACTTTATCCACAATGCCAGCGCCGTCAGAGCCAATGGGATGAGGGAAGGCCAACTCTAGCCCTTTCCAGCCCTGCCGCACCCATAAATCTAAACGATTGAGCGCAGCGGCCTTCATCGCCACCCGCACTTCACCATAACCGGGTTCCGGTATGGGTAAATCTTCCACATAGGCGACTTTATCGAGGTCGCCATGCCCAGTAATGACTGCTGCACGCATTAACGCAACCCCAATTCGTTACGAGCAATCACCATACGCTGAATTTCACTAGTGCCTTCATAAATACGGGTAATTCGGGCATCACGATAATAGCGCTCTATCGCTAGCTCTTTGCTGTAGCCCATGCCGCCGTGAATTTGTACCGCCTCATCAGTGACAAACGCTGCGGTTTCGCTGGCAAAGAGCTTGGCCATGCTGGCCTCTGTTGTATAGCGCCCGCCTGTTTTCTTCGCCCGTTCTTTGGCCAATACCGCGTTATAAATCAACATGCGGCTGGCTTCAATGCGCGTCTTCATATCGGCGATTTTTTGCTGAATCATCTGGAAGCGCCCAATAGGCTCTCCAAAAGCTATGCGTTCCCGCGCATATTGTACGGCTGCCTCATAAGCGGCTTCTGCAATACCCAGTGCTTGCGAAGCAATGCCAATACGCCCCGCATCAAGCACCGTCATCGCTATTTTGAAGCCTTGACCCGGCTCACCGAGCACATTTTCTACCGGGCATTTGTAATCTTCGAAGATGATTTCGCTGGTCGCACTGGCACGAATACCCAGCTTAGGCTCTTTCTTGCCGCGAATGAAGCCCGGTTGGTGCGCATCAATCAGAAATGCTGTAATGCCATGATGCTTCTTTTCTGGCTCGGTCATAGTGAAGAGGATGAGTTTATCTGCGACAGGCCCACTCGTCACCCAGCTTTTGCGCCCATTGATGATGTAGTGCGTGCCATCGTCGCTCAAAACAGCGCGGCTGGCCATCGTGCCCGCATCGCTGCCGCTCATCGGCTCTGTCAGGCTATAAGCGCCAATTTGTTCACCGGTCGCAATGGGTGTCACCCACTGTTGTTTTTGCGCTTCTGTGCCAAACTTGAGAATGCCGTGGCAATATAACGAGTTATTCACGCTCACGATCGTGCTATGGCTGGCGTCGGCCTTCGCCACCTCAATCATCGTGAGGACATAGGCCAGCGCATCCATACCCGCACCGCCGTATTCTTCGGGCACTTCAATGCCCATTAAACCCATTTCCCCCATTTTACGGATAGTTTCTAAGGGGAATTCACCCGTTTCATCGAATGCTGCCGCAATGGGCGCTATTTCTTTCTGTGCAAATTCACGGACAGCTCGCTGTAGGGCAATATGCTCTTCAGTGAGGGCGAGCGTTAGGCCTTGCTCGCCTTGCGCAACAACCATGCAACACCTCCCAAAATACGTCTCTTTTCACGATAAATGTCAATATGCAGATGTTCTTCGGCATTATAACATTTTAGTGAAAGTTACTCACATCATAGCAAGTGATAAGGCTGGACGAAGTGAACGAAATGCGGATAAATCATTTAGCAGTTGTGGTCGATGACCTTGATAGCGCTTTAGTATTTTGGCGCGATGGCTTGGGGTTACCCTTAGGTGGGCGGGAAGATGTCCCTGCCGAAGCGGTAGAAGTTGCTTTTCTAGAGCTAGAGAACGCTCATATTGAGTTGGTACGCCCTGCAGATGATGAAAGCGGCGTCGCTAAGTATTTGGCCAAACGCGGCGCTGGCATGCACCATGTCTGCATAGAGGTTGATGATATTCACGCTAAGTTAAAGCAGTTAGCCGAAGCGGGTGTTGAGCTTATCAACGAAACCCCGCGCGAACGTGATGGCCGTCTATATGCCTTTGTACACCCCAAAAGCACAGGGGGGGTGCTGGTAGAACTTTATCAGCGTTCCGTAGCGTAATCGTTGCATTAGGGGCGGTTGACGCCCCTTCACGAAAATTGCCCCCTCATATTTTTAACAGTAAACTGAATAATGATGCTGAAAAGATAAAGGGGATTTATCTATGTTTCGCAGTATGGCTATTGTATTGTTCGGCCTCTTGTTTCTATTGAGCGGGGCGGCCACTTTAGCACAAAATGATGACGATATTTGCCCTGTGATTGTACAACAGGCTTTAGAAGCGACTGACGCCGCTTGTCAGGATACCGGGCGCAATGAAGCTTGCTACGGTAATATCTCTATCGATGCTGAGCCACGCGAAGATGTTACCGATTTCACATTTGAACAACAGGGCGATAAAGTGACTGTAACCGCTATTGAAGCGCTCACGTTGTCGCCTTTTGACCCAGAAACAGAAGCATGGGGTGTGGCTTTGCTCCGTTTGCAGGCCAATTTACCGGAGACCTTGCCCGGCCAAAATGTCACTTTTCTCCTCTTTGGTGATGTAGAGTTGGTGAACGAAGGAGATGCAATGGAGGCGTTTCTATTCCGTAGCGGGATTGGCGATGCCCCTTGCGAAGCCGCGCCAGATAGCGGCATTCTGGTCAATACCCCACAAGGGGTTGGCGAGGTCACTTTCACCGTTAATCAAATTCAAGTCACTTTAGGCTCTACCGCTTTTATGCAGGCCGAAGCTGGCGAAGACTTCACTATTGGCATCGTTGAAG
>WGEI01000231.1 GCA_015492875.1 Anaerolineae bacterium
CCCTTATCTAAACGATGCACAAGCCCCATGCGCTTATCGGGGTCATCCATTTCGCCAATTTGAGGCCAGCGCGCTAGAATCGCATTCACCAGCGTACCACTTTCATTACCTGCTGCTGGGTGGACAACCATACCAGCAGGCTTATCAATTACCGCCAGCACCTCATCATCATAAACCACATTGAGTTCAATGTTTTCGGGTGTTATGGGTATTTCTTCATCTTGCTCAATGAGAGTGATGAGTATCTGTTCGCCACCTTTGAGCTTCACGCCAGGTTTTGTTGTTTGCCCATCCACCAAAACAGCGCCGGATTTGATAAGCGCCTGAATTTGTGCCCGCGAAATATCTGGCAAATGTTCCACCAGCAATTTATCCAATCGCTGGCCGGGCATAAACGCGGTGAGTTCTAATTGCCGTTCGTCCATTGCTTGCGCTCCACTGAAATTGCGGCGTGCATCATAGCACAGCGCACCGCACACTTCAACTCAAGGCGATTTTGAGCAGGGCGTTATCAACTGTGAACGGTTTATGATACAATTCAGCCAAACCTAATGTATAGAAGTAGGAGGGTTGTAACTCTGGACACTTTAGCATTAGCTCGCTTTATTGTGGATACGGTCGAGGATAAAAAGGCAGAAGATATTTTGCTCTTAGACTTGCGACCGGACACCATAGTCGCCGATTTTTTCATCATTGCTAACGCGACTAATGAGCGTCAACTGAAAGCGCTTTCTGATACCGTACGCGAGGAAGTGAAAGAAAAATTTGGCGTTGTTCCCTTTTCTATGGAAGGAACACCGCATAGCGGTTGGATGCTCTTGGATTATTCCCATGTAGTGGTGCACTTATTCCTTGAAGAGCAGCGCGAATACTATCGCTTAGAAGATTTATGGATGCAAGAGGGCAATATCATGCTCAGCATTCAGTAAATATATAAAAACGGCGCTCGTTGTACAGAGCGCCGTAATTTTTTACCATGATAGATTATTCATAAAGCCACGGGTCGACAACTCGTCCCCAATCTACCAGCTCAGATTCATCGAACCACAGGGCGACTTCTTTTTGTCCATTTTCCGGACTATCTGAGCCATGAACGAGGTTGCGCCCTATCTCCAGCCCAAAATCGCCGCGAATAGTGCCTGCCGCAGATTCTGAAGGTCTGGTTGCACCAATGGTGTTGCGGGCGGCTTGTACTGCATTAGTGCCGTCTAAGGCCATGACAACGACCGGCGAAGACGTGATATAATCCACCAGTGCCTTGAAGAAAGGACGTTCGCGATGAACATCGTAGTGTTTTTCCGCCAGTTCACGCGATACCTGCATGAATTTCATACCGATGATGCGCAGGCCACGTTGTTCAAAACGCTTGATAATTTCGCCAGTGAGGCCACGTTGCACTGCATCTGGCTTAACAATGATTAGTGTGCGTTCGCGTTCCACGTTTCACATCCTTTTGATAGCGCCATACATGGCAAACGGGTCTTTGGTAGACCCGCTTGCGTTCAGTTTCGGTCTATGTGCTGGATTATAGCAAATTGAGCGCACGCTGATAAGTCTGCAATGCCTCTTGCAAGCGCCCCATACGCATTAATGTATCGCCCAAGACACGGTAAATTGCTGGGTTCTCTTTATAGTCCTTGTCGCCAGCAATGTCTCTCAGGTCTTTGGTCACAGCTTCCAACTCTGCATTGGCGCGTATAACCATCTCATAGGCCTGCAAACAGCCCTCAATATCACCCGCTTTGAACTTGTCGCGTGCATCTTTCAATGTGGCAGCTACATCAATGTTGATGGCAGGTGTTGGCGCGGGGGATATGGCTTTAGATGCTACCGCTGCTGGTTTTGGTTGTGCTTGTGGTGTAGCAGGTTCTGGCGAGACTGTTTCCTGCTCGCTAGTATCTAGGGTTTCTTTAAGCCAGTCGGGTACTTCTTCTGGCTCAATATCCGCCTCTTGTAACCAATCGGGCACGTCTTCATCCGCACTGTCTTCCACTCGCAACCAATCGGGCATATCCTCAGTGGCTTCTGGTGCACTGTCTGCTAGCCAATCAGGCATCTCTGCGACTGGTGTGGCTTCAGCTACAGCGGGCGTTTCAACGGCGGGTGTTTCAACAGCAGCTGGCTCTGATGCTGCTGGTTGCGGCGTTTCTGCTGCCGCTTTAGCCAACCAATCCGGCAATGGTTGCTCTTCACCCGCATCTAAATAGTCTTCCTCTGGTAATTCAGCTTCTTCCAAAGTGACGGAAGGTGCTGCCGCTGTCGCACTTGCTGCTGTGGAGGCGGGTTCTTCACCCGTCAGCTCTTTGGCTTTTTCTTCATACCAGCGCTCTAGTTCATCCGGCTTTTCGCGCTCTGCACGGAAGGCTTCCACCCACGGGTCATCATCATCGGTGACAGTAATAGCGACTTCATCAGCTTCTGCTTCAACATCGGCGAAAATGTCATCTATATCGACATCGCCAGTTTCTGTGAGCCAATCGGGCATCTCTACGGCATCGGGCGGTGTTTCGATAGTTTCATTCAGAACATCGCTTTTCACTTCTTCTGCCGTTACATCCTCAGGCGGTGGCCCCACCTGTTCCGTGAGCCAATCGGGTAATTCAATCGGCACGGCTGGTGCATCGGGGTCATATTCCTCTTCATCTTCGTCAAGCCAATCCTCAACATCAGTACGCGAGGCTGCTTTGTCGAATAGTGATTCCATCATGCCCCGAATTTCATCCGGCGCGACATCTTTGCCCTCATCTAGCGCACTGATAACATTAGCGACTTTCGGGTCTGCGAGGACGGATTCATCTTCTGCCTCATCCTCACCGCTATCCCCAGTTGTGTCGGCAATAGTGCCCCCAGCGGCTAAGGATTCTAGCCAAGCCTCAGGGTCTTCTAGGTCTTCTAACTCGGCGAGGTCATATCCAGCATCTAAATCGCCCAATTCTGCATCGGGCAAATGATCATCGCCAACAGCCTCAGCGATTTCCTCATCAACTGAATAATCAGTATAACCGGGGCCATCTGGTTGCACATCGGCGGGCAATGGCACATCTAGACCGCCTTCGGTCAACAATTCTTCATCATCAGCGCCTTGTCGCCGTGCCAGTGATTCCAGCCATTCAATCGGGTTATCGCCACTCTCTAATGGGCTGACAACTTCTTGCTCATCTGCGGCTGTTTCTGCTTCAAAATCTGGCAAATTGAGGCCAGTATCTTCGCCCTTAGCGAGATTTTCTAGCCAGTCCATGGGGTCGGCCACATCATCGCCCAGCCCTTCAATGGCAAGCTCTTGCAATCCTGCGTCTAGTTCTGCGAGGTCTATCTCGCCAACATCCGCAGGACTTTCTTCACTGAGGCTCTCTAACCAATCTAAATCTGCAGAGATAGTTTCCGCTTCGCTGTCATCATCAAATGACGGCAACTCTGCCTGCGGTTCAGCTTCGGCTACAGGTTGCGCAGGGGCAGGCGGCTGTGGCTCTGGCTGCGGTTCAGGTTGGGCGGCTTGCTGCTTGGCTTGCAGGGCGGCTTGCTTTTTGGCCTCTTCTTCGGCCTGCATCTGTCGCCATTGTTCAGGGTCCATGCCATAGGGGATATACTCGCCCAATTGAGATTGGTCGACGGAATCAGGGTCAATTTCGGGAACTTCGACACGTTTGTCGGTGGTGAAGCCCTCAGTTGCGCCCTGACGCTCGGCCAATGTTTCCATCC
>WGEI01000232.1 GCA_015492875.1 Anaerolineae bacterium
CGATAAATACCGAGCATATCGGCCAGTGATTGGTGTGTGTAGCCTAGTAAACGATTGCCCTGCCCATTTTCATTGCTCAAGCGTAAAATCAAACTCGCTAGACGCGCAGGCACACGTTTGAAAGTCATATCCTCTAGTTGTTGCTCTGCTTGAATTAGTCTTTGCCCCAATGATTCTAAGAACCGTAAAGCGATCAAAGGCCGCTGCATTAACATTTGTTCAACTTGTTCACGATTCCAGCGACAAATCAAACAATCTTCCAACGCCTGGGCAAAGGTATCGTGCAGGCGCTGCCCCACTAACACCATATGGCCGAAAACAGTGCCGTCATGAAGTTCGGCTATCACAAATTTGCGCCCATCGGCAGACATGCGATAGAGCTGAACGCGCCCTTTTTTGAGAATGAATAAGACTTCTGCGGGGTCATCGGGTAAATAAAATAAATGACCGGCGGGATAGCGAACCATTTGGGTATGGCTTTCAACTTCTGCCATTTCTTCAGCAGATAAATCACGTAGCAAATCTACTGAAGCAAGGTAAATTCTTTTTCGAGACATGATACCTGCATTCCGTCATGACAGCAAAGTAATGTTTACTATAGCATATATAGCAACTTGAACTGAAAATAGCCCCAAAGGGCAAGGATATTGTAAGCATTTATCATTACACTATGAACACATAAAGCAATCTAGTTTGGAGAAATTGTATGAGTGTTGATCCAACTTTCGGCCTAGCGCTTATCGCAGGGTTTGTTTCTTTCGTATCACCGTGTGTCTTACCGCTTGTACCGGCTTATATCGGCTACATGGGCGGGCGGATGACAAAAACCGTCTCATCGCAAATTGCGGTGAGTGGCAATGCAGCCATTAGTGAACAATCATGGACAACGCGCTTCAGTACACTTCTGCACGGTGTAGCCTTCATTGCTGGGTTCACACTGATTTTTGTTGTTCTGGGGTTGTTCATCTCTAGCTTAGCATCGATTGCGACCATCGTTACAGATATTATCGGACGTATTGGCGGCATCATCATTATTTTCTTCGGCCTGCACTTTATGGGGGTGATGCCCAACATATTCCGTCGTTTGCGGGCAGGCGTAAAAACCACCACCGTTAATGGCCAAACCCATTATGAAGGCGGCATATTAGACAACGTCGGCACATCAATTGTTCTCGTAGCAGTTGGCGCTATTATCATTTGGTGGGGGTTTGTAGAGCCAATCATCGCCCTACCCGTCCTCGCTATTTTCGTGCTGGCATTATCGCTTGGCGGTGCGTTTACCCATCCAGGGACATTTTGGGTAAAAATCATCAATACATTGGAGACCGCGCTCTACAGCGATACCCGTAAAGAGATGGCTGCGGAGGGCAAAGGCGGGCTGGGCGGTTCATTCTTTATGGGGATAGTTTTCTCCGCTGGATGGACGCCTTGCATCGGCCCAATTTATGGCGCAGTCCTGACTATGGCGGCAAGCGAAGGCAATATCGGCGCAGCAGCCCCGCTGTTAGTGGCGTATTCGCTGGGGTTGGGCATCCCGTTCTTGCTTACAGCCTTGTTGCTCGATAGTGCGCAGGGTATTTTACGTCGCTTGCAGAAAAGAATGCACACGATTGAACTTATCAGCGGCGTGTTGCTCATCCTCATTGGCATCACGGTAGCCACTGGCTCATTACAGGCGCTAAGTGGCGATTTTGCCGCCCGCTTTCAAGATGTTTCGACACGTGTTGAAATATGTACAGTCGGGTTCTTTGAGGGTGAAATACCCCTGAGCCATCTAGGGCCTTGTTATGGTGGCAGTATTACCCCTATGGAAGTTGGCTCTATCGCGGTAGGCAATCTTAACGGGCCGGACTGGGCACTGAGCTACACATTCCAAGCTGAAGCGGGACAACCCATCGATATACGCTTAAATCGCGTTTCACAGGCAGTTATACCCGAACTGACGCTAATCGCCCCTGATAGCACAATTTTGGATACAAAAACCTATACTGAGCCAATTCCAACAGGGGAAACTGTCACCCCGTTCAGCTTCACAGCAGAAACATCTGGGCTTTATATGGTCACAGTCAAAAACACGCAGGAATGGGTTGGAACAGAAGTTATTGAGGAAGCAGGCCAAGATGGCAACACACAAACTCGTGAGAGAACCATCCTCTATAACTTCAATGTGCGCATTTTGGAGAGAGAAGAAGACACTTCTGATACAAACAGCACTGGTGTCGCTGACACCGTTACAGAGACGGCAATCAATGACCAAAACGCATCAAATATAGAAATCGGGCTGGAAGAAGGGCAACTGGCGCCAGACTTCGAAACGGTTACAGACAATGGGGAAACGGTGCGTTTGAGCAATTTTCGCGGGCAAGTTGTTTTGCTAAATTTCTGGGGGACATGGTGCGGGCCTTGCCGCCGCGAAATGCCACTATTGCAAGAGCTGTTTGAAAACAAGCAGGGTGAGAACTTCACCATTCTAGCGGTATCGGCACGGGATACAGTTCAGCAAGTGCAGGACTTTCGCGCGGAATTTGGGTTGACGTTTACCCTAGCGATGGATGAAGATGAAGCGATTAGTCAGGGGATTTATGCGATACCCGGCCAACCCGCCACATTCATCATCGATGAAAATGGGGTCATCACAGCCCGTCATTTCGGAATTTTAGTAGAATCGCAAATTGACGATTTACTTGAGACAACACAACCATCATAAAGGCCTATGAACGCGCTTCAGCGAACAGGTTTACTACTCGGTGCTGCCATCCTAATGGGGGCGGCACTCTTGCTTTTAACCCAAAGCGGCATCCCCGATAGGGCGCGTTATACAGGTGTGCTATTAGAGGATGGGGGCATAGCCGCACCAGAGGTTGGTTATTTAGCACCGCCCTTTGAAAAGCCGTTGCTCAGTGGTGGCTTAATCAACTTGTTGGAATTGCGCGGTCGTCCTGTGGTCATTAACTTTTGGGCAACATGGTGCGAACCCTGCCGCATAGAAATGCCGGAATTACAGCGATTATATGACGCATATCGCACCAGCGGTTTACGTATCTTGGCAGTGAATTTAAGCGAGCCAGCATATATTGTGCAACGCTGGGTTGATGAGTTGGGGCTGACTTTTGAAGTTGTGCTCGATGAAGATGGTAGCGTTCGGGAAGCATATCGCTTACGTGGACAGCCATCTACGTTTATTGTATCTCCCAATGGTGAGATTGTTTTTGTGGCTTATGGCCCAGTTGATATGAATACACTGAGCAGGGTTATAGAAGATTTTATAGCAAAACCTTAGGGGGCTTTATGGCAAATAAACCAAAGCGAACGCTCGCATTGAGGGCAAATGTCTGGACATTACGGCTAGCGCGCCACTGGACACGAATCGCCTTGTTGATCGTTGGCATCTACGTCAGCTTGCCTTTTGTAGCGCCAACATTGATGAAATTAGGCTTAGAAGGGCCAGCGCGTGTGATTTACACGATATATAGCCCCTTTTGCCACCAATTCGCATTTCGTTCATTCTTCCTATATGGCGAACAACCGGTCTATCCACGTGCCAACACAGGCATGGATATTACCCCTTATGAAGCATATATGAGCGAAATAGAGGATTTTGAGGGGATTGACCTTTACGGGTTCGATGTACCGTTTATGCTGGCATCGCGGGCATTTGTGGGCAATGAGCGCATGGGCTATAAAATCACGTTATGCGAGCGCGACATCAGCATCTATATCGCCATTTTCATCGCCACCTTGCTCTATAACATCCCATATGTGCGGAAGCGGGTACGCCCTGCCCCCTTATGGCTCTATGTGATTTTGGGGCTTGGGCCTATTGGGATTGATGGTTTCAGCCAGCTCTTCAGCTATCCACCATTTGAACTATGGCCAACGCGAGAAACATTGCCCATTTTCCGCGTGGTGACAGGCGGGATTTTCGGATTTATGACCGCGTGGCTAGGCCTACCCTACATTGAGTTATCCATGCGTGATACACGGCGACAGCTAGAACATAAACTATGGCAAGCCGGCATTCTCGCTTAAAATGCTAATAACACAAAACACAAAAGCCCCCATCATCGATAGGGGCTTTTTGATTCATGTGGACTAGTGACTATCCACCACCATCCGAGCCACCGACACCACCAACACCGGGGATAGTGGGCG
>WGEI01000233.1 GCA_015492875.1 Anaerolineae bacterium
ATCATGTACTCGCAGGTGGATATGCCCCATATCTGTATTTGTTGGTAATAACTGCGGGGTATCGGATGAACCAGAAGCGAGAATACCGTTGAAATCTAGTGGGGCGTTGGCCATTCGTATACCGCCGTTTGCTCTTGGCCACTCTTCTCGCGGGCGGTCGCGGTATATCTCTATGCCGTTTCCCTCAGGGTCGTGCAGGTAAAGCGCTTCGCTGACTAAATGGTCTGCCCAGCCATCGATTGGCGTTTGCTTTTCTGTGAAACGCCGTATCACGCCGGCTAAATCCGCTCGCGTGGGCACGCGCAACGCAAAGTGATATAGCCCCGTACTATGGCTAACGTGCCGCGCTTCTGGTGTGTGGTGCAAAACGAGCAAATCTTTGTCACCCGCGCCTAGATAGGCGACGCCATTTTCCTGCCTGTGTAGCCGTAGGCCAATATGCTGCTGGTAGTAATTTACCAGGCTTTCAAGGTTTTTGACGGTTAAATGCACCGCGCCTATTGGCCACATAGTGATGTCCTTTCTATTAAACTATATCACTATTGCGTCCCAATAGGCTGGGAATGAATCCGCCTCGTGGGGAGAATAGAAACGCCAGAATGAATAATCCCGTAGCCAATAACACAATGGCCGCGCTGGGCGCAATGCTCAGATGCCATGATAAATACATCCCGCCAACGCCGCTCAATGCACCTAAAAACGCGGCGACAATCATCATCACATGCAAGCGTTTGGCGAAAAAGCGCGCTGTCGCCGCGGGAGTTACCAACAGCGCAGACACGAGTGCGACACCAGCAACTTGCACACCGATGACGACCGTTACCGCCAGCGCCACCAATAATGCCAGCCTTAGGCCTTCTGCTGGCAAATGCAAGTTTTTTGCCAGTGTAGGGTCAAATGAGATGACCAGCAATTCTTTGTAGAGCGCGACGACGAACAATAAGACCGCCCCGCCTGCAATGAGCATTAGAACAATATCCTCGCCCTGTACCGCCTGTATATTGCCGATGAGTATATGCGCTAGGTCTACTGCATAGCTCCTCGTGCTGGAGATTAATGCGATGCCCAACGCCAACATACCTGCAAAGACGATACCAATCGCCGTATCTTCGCCAAGCCGCCGCCCTTGCGATAGTATGCCGATACCGAGCGCCGATAGCACCCCCGCCACGAGGCCACCCAATAATAGCGCGCCCGGCGCTGTGTTGCCTGTGATGAAGACTGCCGCTACGCCGGGGAGCACGCTGTGCGCCAAGGCATCGCCAAAGAAAGCCATGCCGCGCGTCACCACATACGTGCCCATCACGCCGCTGATAATGCCGACCAGCATCGCCGCCAACATTGCCCGCTGCATGAATTCGAAGCGCAACGGGTCTAAGAAAAGTTGTTGCATATCCACCTAATGCCTCTCTACAGGCTTAAACGCATCTCACGTGGGAAACTCGTCAAAACTTCCGCACCGTTTTCGGTGATAAGTACATCATCTTCTATACGTACGCCGCCAATTTCCGGGATATAAATACCCGGCTCAATGGTGAAGACCATCCCCGCTTCCAGCACATCTTCTACACCTGCCGCAATTTGGGGTAACTCGTGCACCTCTAGTCCTAAGCCATGTCCAGTCCGATGGATGAAATACTCACCATACCCAGCTTCTTCAATGACTTGCCGCGCCGCGCGGTCTACTTCGCCCGCTGGTACGCCCGGTCCGGCAATTTCTCTGGCCGCGCGGTTGGCCGCCCAAACTGCGTCATAAATGCGCTGCATCTCTTCGTTGGGCGTGCCTAAACACACCGTGCGGGTAATATCTGCCGGATAGCCGCCAACCATCCCGCCGAAATCAATCAGCAGGAATTCATCTTCACCAAGCGTACGATCGCCCGTTGTGCCATGAGGCAAGGCGCTATTAGGGCCTGTGAGCACCGTCGTAGCAAAGGCAAAACCTTCACTGCCTAATTCGTTCAATTTTTGGTTGAGGCGGTCTGCGATTTGCCGCTCTGTCATGCCGGGCTTTGCATAGCGCAGCGCATCTTTCAGCGCGGCCTCGCTAATCTCGATAGCCTTGCGCATCAGGGCGACTTCTTCTGCTGTTTTCCGCGCGCGGATTTGGAGTAACTCCGTGCC
>WGEI01000234.1 GCA_015492875.1 Anaerolineae bacterium
CTCTGATATCACGCTTGAAATGGGCGATGTGGTGGCGCGCGTGGCCGAGTCTGCTGGTTATAACCGCTGGACATTGCTCCTAACAGAAGACGGGGAGTTACGGCGCGAAGTGGCAACGTCCCCCTTGATGAAAGAGCGCGATGTCAGCGAACTGCTCGACCAAATCCGCGAACTCAACCTCTCGCTATCGCAGGCATATAACAATAACGAAACGCTCATTGTCAATGACCTGAGCGAGGTTGTGTTGCAAGACCCATCTACAATCGGGGATTGGGACGATATTGTTGAGCATTATGGCAAGCACATTGCTGTCCCCATTCCAGGGCCAGCGGGGCAACCAATCGGCGCGCTACTCGTTGGGCGCGATTTGGATGAAGAGGACTTAGATGAGCGCGATGCACAGTTCGCCCAAACGCTGGCCTCTCAGATTGGCGTCGCCCTAGAAAATCGCCGCCTTTACCAACAGGCGGAACGTGAACGGCGGCAACTATCGCAAATTCTATCCACATTGCCAGCGGGCGTTATGGTGTTAGACGCGCAATCGCTGAAGCCAATTATGTATAACGACTTGGCAGAAGAATTGCTAGGGCAGGCGATTAAATACGATGAGCCATTTGACCCGCAACGCTATCATATCCATCGCACCGGTACGCTACAGCCCTACCCCGCTGAAGAGTTGCCTATTTTTGTGGCGCTCCATAATAACACGCAAGCGATGGCAGATGACATTGCGATTGTTGATGAAGCATCGGGCATTCAAACCGATATTATCATCAATGCCGCGCCAATTCATAACGTAGACGGCGGCATTACGGCAATTGTGGCCGCTATGCAGGACATCAGCAACCTACGTATGCTGGAGAACACGCTACAGGAAAACCTGCGTGAAACGGTGACGCTCACCGAAGCCCAGCGCGCACTCTCTGAGGCGGCGAATGTCGATGAGGTGCTGGATGTACTGGGACTACAGCTGATGATGCAACAGCCAGATAACGCCCTGATTGTCATCAACACTGATGAAGGCCCCCAGATTGCGCGCGAGGGCGTGCCAACAGAGTTGGACAACCACCATATCGCGCCATTTGTTGACCCGCTTGTCCCATTGCAAGGTGAAATTCTCCAGCAGCTAGAAGACGAAGACCTGCGTATGGACTGGGCTAATATAGGCTACCAGTCCATCATGACGGTGCCGTTACGGGCGCGCAGCGAGGGCGGTACGGCGGGCTGGATTGTACTACTGAGTAAAAGTGCAGAGCGACTATCGCCAGAAGCAACGCGCATCTACACACAAATTGCGGAAGTGGCGGAGGCCACGTTGGATAACCGCCAACTCTTCCACAGCACGCAAATCGCACTGCAAGAGACAGCGCGCCTCTATAACGCGACAACAAGCATCAGCCGTGCGCGCGACCTGTCGCAATTGAACGCGGCGATACAAGAAGCACTAGAAGGCCTAGAGCCAGATTACTACGCGGGCTATATCGTCAAGAACGATGGCACGATTGACGTACTCTTCAATAAAGCGCTGAACGATGAAGAAGCCATAGACTTCACTACACTTTTGCGCTATGAATTACCACAGGAAGATGGAGTTTTCATCAGCAACGCGAGAGAAGGCACGCTAACCCCGCTGGAGATGGCAGTGGCGAACTTAGGCACAATAGCTTCCCTCGCCGCAGTCAACCTGCGTGTGCAAGGCATACCATCTGGACGCTTGTTCATCGCCTTCAAGGAGTTACACAAATTCACCGAAAGCGAAACGCGCTTGCTGAATGCCATTGCCGATAGCGCCTCAGTGGTGATAGATAACCAAATCCTATTTGAGCAAATTCAGAACACACTGGAAGAGACAAGCGTCCTCTACCAAGCCAGCCGTGCCATGACCGAAGCCCATACGCCAGAGGACATCCTCGACGTTGCGGTGAACTTCGTTGTTGGCGAAGGCGTCAATCAAGTGTTGATTATGATGCTCAGTGGGGAAAACTGGGAGGCGCCAAATGCCACGGCGCAAGTGGTTGCTGGCTGGCATCAAGAAGGCTTAGCACTAACCGGTATCACGCTCACGCCTGACCAATTCCCCGCGTGGCCGTTGCTCGCTGCCCATTCTGTCACGGCGATTAATGACGTTGAGAACGACCCAACTTTAGATGAAATGCAAATCAGCAGCATTAAAAGCCTCGATGCTGGCGCTGTTGTCATCATCCCGCTGCGGGTGACCAACCGTGACATTGGCGTCGTCTGGGTAAGTTCGCGCCATCCGATGCAAATCAGCGACCGCGACATTCGGCTCTATCAAGCGTTTCAAGAGCAGGCCTCGCTAGCGATGGAGGCGGCTTACCTACTTCAACAAGCGGAACGGCGTGCGCGCCAGCTAGAAACTTCAGCAGAAGTTAGCCAGAGTGCGGCGCGCATTCTCGGTCTGGATACTTTATTGCCGGAGCTAGTAGACCTGATTAAAGAGGCATTCGGTTATGACCATGTTCAGATTTTCCTGATGAACGAAGAAACCGATTATGCCGAATTGAAAGCCAGTACGGGCGAAGCGGGCAAGAAACTGCTGGAAATTAAGCATCAACTCAAACGCGGTTCGGACTCGGTGATTGGTAAAGTGACTGAAACGGGTAAACCGCAAATCGCATCGGATACGGCGGCGGCTGATGTTATTCATAAGGCCAACCCATACTTGCCTTTGACGCGGTCGGAAATGGCGATTCCGCTCATCATTCAGGGGCAGGTAGTTGGCGCGCTAGACGTGCAGTCTAACAAACCAAATGCCTTCACGGAAGAAGATATTCGGGTGTTGAAAACGCTAGCCGCCCAAATTTCAGTTGCGATTGATAATGCTAACCTATACGAAGAAGCGCAACGCCGCGCCAATGAAATGAGCTTCTTGTTCGACATCACGACAGCGGCAGCAGCAGCTGAAACACTGCACGAAGCGCTGGAAGTTGTGGCGGAACGCCTTTACGATTCATTGGGGGCGCAACTGGTCACGGTATACCTGCCGCATGAATATATCGACGAAATCACGCAAGAAACCTTTGTGATGATTGAGCCAATAGCGGGGGCTGGCCTCCAGCAACCGCTCAGCGAACTGAGTGAAGTGCGGGTGAATGACCCCAACAATCTCATCGGCATTGCAACAGCCAACTTGCAACCAGAGATTATTTACGATATTGAGAAAGAGGTGCGCTACGTCCCCATCTCGGCACAGGCTAAATCCGCTATTCTTGTGCCTATTTCGTCGGGCATGCGGCTCATTGGCCTCATCGTTATGGAGAGCGAACGGCGCAGCGCCTTCGACTATGATACGCTACAGCTACTGCTAGCGATGGCTGGTTCGTTGGCAGCGATTATCCAGAACGCGGTACTCCTAGAGCAGCTACAGGAAACCAACGAGCAGCTATTAGAGCTAGACCGCATGAAGAGCGCTTTCTTGGCGAATATGAGCCATGAGCTACGCACACCGCTGAACTCCATCATCGGCTTCAGCCGTGTGATGTTAAAGGGCATCAGTGGTCCATTAACGGAAATGCAAAAGCAAGACCTTGAGACCATTTTCAACAGTGGCCAACACTTGCTCATGCTGATTAATGACCTGTTAGACCAAGCGAAGATCGCCGCCAACAAGATGGAAATCAAATTGGCATATTTCGATGTTGGCCCCTTAGTCGAGGCGGTGAAATCTATCGCGCAGGGTCTACTGAAAGAGAAGCCTGTCAAGCTCATCGTCGATATGGCGCCAAACTTGCCGCAGGCCTATGGCGACGAGTTCCGCACACGGCAGGTGTTGCTCAATCTGGTCAATAATGCGGTGAAGTTCACGCCAGAAGGTTCGATTACAATCAGCGTTTATCTGGTAGAAAACCCGCAGACAGGCGCGCCGATGATTCGTATCGATGTCACGGATACGGGCATTGGCATCGCGGAGAAGGACTTGCCGCTGCTGTTCGAGGCGTTCCGTCAAGTCGATTCATCGCTAACACGGACAGTTGGCGGTACGGGCTTGGGATTGCCTATCGCCAAATCGCTCACGGAAATGCAAGGCGGCGAATTAACCGTGCAATCAGAGCTGAACGTCGGCTCTACCTTCAGCATCACCATTCCCACCGAGCCAACTGTGGATGAGGGCGCGGGCGAAAAGGAAGAGGAAAGCGAAAAAGCACCTGATACTACCAATGGCGATGGTGGCAACGGCGCTCAGCAGCCGCGCCAGAACAGCAAAAAGCAGCTACTGCCTCAAGCGGGGCGTATCATAACGCGCAAACGTGAGGTGCTGTTGATTGAAGATGATAAAAACATGGTAGACCAGTTCCGCCGTTTGCTCCAGCGCGAAGGCTTTGAAGTGCAAACGGCAGACCACCCCGCCTATGCCGAAGCGATGGCCAGCAACCTGCGCCCGACGGTGATTCTCCTCGACGTAAACTTCGCTGAGGGGCAAGGTTGGAGCATTCTTGAGCGCCTGAAAGACCGCGATGACACCTTCGATATTCCCATTGTAGTTGTGACCTTAGATAGCAATAGCGAACGCGCTTATCAAATGGGGGCGCATACTTTCATTCAACGCCCGTTCGACCCAGAGCAGTTAGTGCAATCGGTATTAGCGGCGGAAAAAGAGAGCAACCGCGAGCGCATTCTGATTATTGATGATAAGCCAGATAGCGTGCGCCTCATCATCCAGATGCTGAAAGAACATGGCAATTACCGCGTTTTCACTGCTGATAATGGCCATGATGGCATCGCTTTAGTGGCACGGCGCCGCCCAGACCTCATTCTGTTAGACTTGCGTATGCCTGATAAAGATGGGTTCGAAGTGCTACAAGAGCTGCGCTCTAATCCCGAAACGGCTGATATACCAGTGGTTGTCATCACTGGTGAAGGGGAACTGAATGCGGAAGAGCAAGCCCTTTTAGATGGTGTCGATGTTGTCTATAAATCTGCCGTCAGCGAAGAGGAATATGATGCTTTTCTGAAGCAAGTAAAAGCCTATCTACAAGCGAAAAAGGGGTAAACACCATACATGACCACATCAACGGCGCATAAGCAAATTGTGCTAGAGTGTGCCAATTGCCACACTTTAACACCGATGCAAGAATTCAGTGGAGCTTGCCCTGAATGTGGCGAAGTGCTAGTCGAAGCGCGTTATGATTTAGAGCGCATCAACCCCCAAGAATGGGTGAAGTCCTTACGAGATCGCCCCAGTTCGCTGTGGCGCTATCATGAAGTTTTGCCCATTTTCGATACGAGCAACGTCGTCAGCATGGGCGAAGGCGTCACACCACTCATCAAGGCGGAAGCACTAGGCGCAAGTTTAGGACTGCGCAATCTCTACATTAAAGATGAACGGCAAGGACCTACGGGCAGTTTCAAAGATCGTCAGGCCACTGTCGCCATTTCCGCGTTGATGGAGATGGGCGTCGATGAAGTGGTGGTTGCTAGTACGGGGAATGTCGCCATTGCCTACGGCGCTTATGGGGCGCGGGCGGGCATCAAACTATGGGCATTTTTCCCCGCGCTCACCCCAAATGATAAGATGCGCGAGGCGGCGCTTTATGGCGCAGAAATCATCAAAACGACAGGCACATATGACCAGACCAAACAATTGGCGGCGCGCTTTGCTAAAGCGAAGGGTGTGTTCTTAGACCGCGGCATTAAAAGCGTGGCGGCCATCGAAGCCATGAAAACGATGGCCTATGAAATTGCCGAGCAATTAGGACAAGAATTAGAAGATGGTGAACACTGGCGGGCGCCTGATTGGTTTTTGCAGGGCGTCAGCGGCGGCATGGGGCCTATTGGCGTTGGTAAAGGCTTTCGCGAGATGCTGGGCTTTGGCTTGATTGATAAACTGCCCGCTTTTGGTATGATTCAATCTACAGGCTGTGCACCAATGGTTGAGGCATTTCGGCGGGGGCAGCGGGTAGCAACACCTGTTGAAGATTCCCAAACGGTGATTGCGACACTGGCAACAGGTAATCCTGGCCTCGCCTATCAAATCCTCTATGATTATGTTGACGAAAATGGCGGCTATTTCATCGATGCGACTGATGAAGAGGCCTTCAACGCCATTCGTATTTTGGCAAGAACTGAGGGCATCTCGGTTGAACCAGCGACAGGAGTCACCTTTGCTGGCCTGTTCAAATTGGCGCAGCAGGGCATTATCAAACCGGATGATGTGGTCGTGGTGAATTGCTCTGGCCATACTTTGCCAGTTGAAAAACAAATTTTGGGTGAACGCTGGCAAGAAACGGTTGACCTCTCACATGCTGAGACGACGCCCCCGGTGCCAGCGGGCGACCTCGTCAGCGCGGTGCGGAAAATCCCCGGCACGCTGCGGCGGGTGGTTGTCATTGAAGATAATGAAGGGGCGGCCCGGTTGATGAGCCGTTTGCTGGTCGCCCATGGCAATGCCGAGGTCTATATGGCACACGATGGCGCGCACGGGCTGGCGCTTATCAACGAGGTGAGGCCAGATTTGGTCATTACCGACTTGATGATGCCAGAGGTGGATGGCTTTGCCGTCATCGACCAAATACGGGCGAGCGAGGCGCTGAAAAACGTGCCGATTGTGGTGGTGACCGCGAAAGAACTCACCGTGCGCGAACGTGATTTTCTCGATACGCACGCCGATTTACTCTTGCAAAAAGGGTCATTTATCGACGATGAGTTCATCCAACAACTAGTAGAGCAACTGAGCTAATCCTTAAGCCGCAATGACCAAAATTTGAGCTACGATAAAAGGGGAAAGTCTATCGCACACTTTTCCCTTTTTGGCATATTAGGCAACACAAGTTAGTTATATTGTGTTATATTGGAAACGTGAGTGTGTATTCGGTCTAAAGACGGACATTGTTGTTACGCATTATGAGGGATTCCCGTGAATGAGATTCGTGGCACCATCCTATACATAGAAGATGATCCTGCTAGTCGAGAGGTGGTGCTGCGAACGCTAGAACAAGCGGGGTATGAAGTGCTGCTGGCAGAACGCGGGCTAGAAGGTATCGATATGGCCCGTAAGGTGACGCCCGATTTGATATTAACGGATATTCGCTTGCCAGACTTGAACGGGCGCGAAGTGGCGACGATGTTGCGCAAAGATAGCCAATTTAGAGATACGCCCATTGTTGCCATCACCGCCTATGACCATACGGGCGAGCGTGAAATGGCGTTAGCCGCTGGCATCGATGGGTATATCGTTAAGCCAATTAACGTTGAGGAATTTCAAAAACGCATTGCCTTCTACCTCGACGGCGGGCAAGATGATATTGAGCCAGAGCGCTTAGATGCCGCCAGAGAGCGCTATTTAGAGACGGTCGTTGCGGAGTTAGAGGGGCGCATCCGTCAATTAGAAGAGACGAATAAATCCCTTTACCAACTCGATGAGATGAAGGACGCCTTCATCCAACTGACGGCACACGAACTTCGCACGCCGCTGACCCTCATTTATGGCTATAGCCGCCTTCTAGAAGACCATCCGCCGCTAAAAGCCTTGATGTCGCAAGATAGGAACATCGCGGAACTCATTGGTGGATTGGTGGAATCTATCAATCGTATGTATGAGACGATTGAAGAGCTACTCATCATGAGCCGCATCATGACCAACCAAATTGAATTGACGATTAAACCGACCAACTTGGGCATGATTGTGGCTAAAATCTTGAAAGAGTATGAGGAAGCGCTCAAAAACCGTAACATCCGCGTGATATGGAATCAAAGCGAATGGCCAATTTCCATGCGCGCTGACCCAGATTTGCTGCGGGTGGCAGTTGAAAACTTGCTGAGCAATGCCATTAAATTCACACCTGATGGCGGTGCTATCCGCCTTAAGGCACAAATGGATGGGCAGTATGTCTACTTCAGTATTCGCGATAGTGGTGTGGGCATTGCTAAAGAGCAGCAAGAGGCGATTTTTGAAAGTTTCCATACAACGCGGGATGTCCTCACCCATACAACCAGTAAAACCGCATTTGAAGGTGGCGGGCTAGGATTGGGGCTGCCCATTTGCAAAGGCATTATCACCGCGCACGGCGGGCGCATTCGGGTAGAAAGCGAAGGATATGACCCCAATACCTTGCCGGGCAGTGAATTCATTGTCGTCTTACCGCTTATCACTCGGGTAAAGGGGCAAAAAGCGCCAACGAAAAACACTATCTTCAAACTCAGTCCAAGACCACAGGGTAAAGAAGCGTGAAGCACGAAAAACTGAATCTAAAGGGCATAGCCGCGGCATTAGCAGCGCCAACATTTTTGGGTATGGCGCCCATCTTCGGCAAATTGGCCATCACTGCCGGCGCCGATTCTTTCACGGTGGCGGCCTTGCGCACCTTAGTCGCAGTCGCTTTGTTATGGAGCGTTTATATCCTGTTTTTCCGCCGCTTCATCTACATCTACCCGGCAGGTTTGATGGGGTGTGCTGTCATTGGCACTATTAACGGCATTGGCTCGCTCTTTTATTATGGCGGGCTGGGGCTATTGGACGCTTCTCTTGTCCAGCTATTAAATGGCATGTATCTGGCCTTTGCGGTTATTCTATCGCATTTAGCGGGGCAAAAGACAGATATGCGCACACTGATACGTGTGGGCATGGCAATAGCGGCGCTTATTCTACTCACAGGTTTTGGCAACAGCGCCATTAACTGGGTGGGCGTTGGTTTTATGCTGGCGAGCGCCCTCATGTTTGCGGGAACGGTGATGCTCAGCCAATATGTCCTTTACGAAATGCCCTCCCGCACGGCGACACTCTATATTTTGACGACCATGGGGATTGTGGTCACGATGGTCTGGCTGGCGGTGGGGGATATGCCTTCAATCGAGGTGCTACAGCTGGCGACAGGCCCCATTATCCTGTTAGGTATCACTACCGCATTCTCCCGCTTGGCGATGTTCGCTGGGGTGAAGTTCTTAGGCGGGATGCAAACAGCGATTACGGCCATTCTGGAGATTGGCGTCGCGCTATCACTGGCCGCGCTATTTTTAGGCGAGCGTTTAACCAGTACCCAGTGGATTGGCGTCATCGTATTAGGTGCGACATTGCTACTCATCCGCGAGCGCGATTTATTGCCACGCGGCATCAATCCCACAGCACTCATCGCTGCTAACTTACCCAGCGTGCAATTCCAGCGCATCGCATTTCATCGGGCGTTTGGCACGGCGGAAATGGATAATGAGATGGGCACAATGGCGCAAATCACCACGCAGGAGATGGTGGCTATCCAGCAGATGATGGGCGCAAAAACTGGTGGCATTGACCCCTACCCCATTAACGCCAGTGTTGAGTTGTTGGCCTCGTTGCCAGATGACCCGCTGGCTACACAAGAGTTTGATAAATTGCAGGACGACAACGAGTAATCCACATCGCTTTTAATCCCCTTGTAATAAATAAGCCCGATAATGCATAGCCGAGAGGTTTTATGCTATTGGGCTATTCAAACCATCTCACCATCAATCAACAAGAAAGGTTTTCCAGTAATGACACATAAAAGACTGGTTATTTTGCTCCTGCTTATTGGGGCGCTGGTATTAGCGGCCTGTAGTGGTGCGGCAACCCCCACACCAGAAACGACAGACAATAACGCCCAAACAACCACTGATACAACCACAAACGATGAAAGCAGTGACGAAGCCGCCACAGAGCCTGAAGAAACAACGACCACCACCGAAGAGACAGGCGATACAACAACGGCTTATAATGGGCCAGATTGGACGCATATTGAACTGACTGATGTACGCACGGGGCAAACGTTCACTTTTGCTGATTTCGCGGGTAAAACGGTTTATGTCCATGCGATGGCCAACTGGTGCAGCAACTGCCGCAACACCCAACGCACCTTGCGTGATATGGTCATTCCGCAGGTGAACGCTGATGAAGTTGTATTCGTATCGCTCAACATTGAGCCAACATCTGGTGATGATGCTTTGCACGATTACGTGTTAGAAAATAACTTTGATTGGACATTTGCCGTCGCCAATACAACCTTGTGGCAAGCGTTAGTACAGCAATTTGGGCGCGCCGTATCCAATCCGCCAGTAACGCCGCATTTCATCATCGCGCCGGATGGCACACCCAGCCAGCTCTTCACTGGCGCACAAACGCCGACAGAAATCATCTCGCTCATCAACGAGTTCAGCGGTTCATAAACCATGTTTGACTTTAGCGAACTCTTACGCCAATTTTCACTGGGGAATGCGGCTATTTTGACGAATGCCTGCATGTTGCCCTTATATCCGGGTCTTATCGCTTTTTTGGCGGGTAACGCCCAAAATGAGCGCGCGCGCAAAGCCACCGCGCTGTTAGGCGTGCTGGTACTCGCGGGCGTTTTAACAGCGATGCTGATAATCGGATTGGTGCTATATTTACTACAACAAGCCTTCGCCAGCATTTTGCCGGTGCTATTGCCGCTCATTTATGCCTTTGTGATTATATTAGGCATTTGGATGCTACGCGGGCGTAACCCGTTTGCCCGTCTGAGTACGGCGCAAGCACCGGTTGTCAGCAATCCATACGCAGCGGCCTATGTCTATGGACTGTTCTTTGGCCCAATGACGCTGCCCTGTACAGGGCCTGTTATCACCTCAGCATTTTTGCTAGGCGCTGCAGAAGGCGGTAGCATATTCACAGAGATTGTGTATGTGCTGGGGTTTGGCGTGGGGTTTGGCTGGCCGCTATTGGTGTTACCATTGGTCGCAGTACCGCTACAGCGCCGCGTTGTCGGCTGGCTGGGGCGTAACCATACCGCGCTGACCCGCGCTTCGGGCATTTTGTTGGTGGCGGTGGGCGTTTTTGGCGTGCTGACAGAATGGCTACCGCAATATATGACAAGGTTCGATTTTTCGACCAGTGCCCAATTTCTCTATTGGCTAGCAGTCGCCATCATCACCCTATTCGTCGGGTATATCAGCTTAACACCATCGCAGGCCACAACTGATACACACTAAGCGGTTAAAGCCGCCTGTTGGGCTGTGATAAGCGCGGCGTATAAATCAATCACTTCATCCATTATGGCAGGCCAGGACTGCGTTTCAGCAAAGGCGCGGGCGGCCTGCCCCATTTGTTTTATGCGGGCACGGCTGGCTGCAATGCGGCGCACACCATCTATCAAGGCGTCAATATCGCCAGATTCAAAGGTGTAGCCCGTCACGCCTTCCTGAACCACATCGGGAATGCCACCAACGCGGGAGGCCACGACAGGCAAGCCCGCAGCCATCGCCTCGGTCACGACGAGGCCGAATGTCTCCATAGCGGAGGGAAAAACGAAAATATCAGCGCTGGCATAGGCACGATAAAGCGCCTCCCCTTTCAGATAGCCCATGAACTTCGTCGGCGTGCCAGCAAAATAGGCCGCTAAATCCTCGCGGGCAGGGCCATCACCAACAATGGCGAGGCGCGTATTGGGGACAGCTTCTAAAACGGGTTTGATATGGTCGATTTGCTTTTCATTGGAGAGCCGCCCAACATAAAGTAAGAGCGTCTCATGGGGATGACCATCGCTGAGGGCATGGCGCATCTCGATACTGGCATAACGGGGATGGAACTTCTCGGCATCAACGCCGCGTCGCCACAGCCCTACTTTTTGAATGCCAATATCAAGCATATCGCGCTGAATGAGCTTAGAAGGCGCCAGGGTATAATCGGCGGCATTGAAGACAACGCGCGTATAGAAATTGGTGATGGGCTGTAAAAAACCGAGCGACAGAGGGCCTATGTGAAAGTGCTGGGTAATGCGGGCAATATCGAGATGGAAGGAAGCTAAGGTGGGGATACTGAGGTGTTTGGCCATCAACAAGCCAAACGCCCCAATAAACGCTGGATGAATGAGATGTACTATATCGGGCTGAAAAGCTTTTAACCGCGAATACGTGAAGGGGCTGGGCGGGCCAGTCTTAAGTTCGGGATAAAGCGGGACGGTGAAACTGGGGACGGTGATCACTTCAGTTTGGTTATAGTGGGTGATGTCGCCGATACGAGGGGCAACGATGACGCTCTCTATCCCGCGATCAGCTAGGTGGTCTAATAATAAACATACAACAGTGACAATGCCATCCACTTTTGGCAAAAAAGTTTCGGTAAATAGTGCAACGCGCATAAATTTTCCCCTTATTGCTACCCCGAATACACAATTGATATAACACAAAGCACCCACATGTGTCACGTAGAACATTGAACATTTAACAGATTCTTCAAAATTTCTATAGATTTACCATTGACGCCCCTCAGCTATTGAGCAATAGCGCTCTGTCATCAATCGTTAGGACGCGCTATTTGTGTAAAGTGCCTATGTGTAATCTACCTAAATATCTGACGGGTTTTGAGTCAGAAATTTTTTGACATATAGTGCGATTTACGTTAGACTGCAAGTTGTCAAGAAGCGGGTAAGACAAGACCCATTACAGACCAAGTCAGGGGTATTGTTGTATTCCCGTGCTTTTTTGATATTTGAAACGCGCGTTTAAGGAGAAACAAAATGCGTAAAAGTCTGGTTTTTGTATCTTTATTAATTGCCGTACTCGCTTTGAGTATTGTGGGCATTGGTGCACAGGAAACTGAGCTGGGTCCCATTACTCAGGCTGTCCTCGACCGCGGCGAACTGATTTGCGGCGCTAATGCTAACTTGGTTGGCTTCGGCGTTGTGAACGACGCTGGTGAATTTGAAGGCTTCGATATTGATGTATGCCGTGCTGTGGCCGCCGCCATTCTTGGCGATGCCAATGCGGTGACCTTCCGCCCGTTGACTGGCGCCGAACGTCAAGCGGCCATTCAGTCTGGCGAAATTGACATGATGTCCCGTAACACCACTTGGACACTCAGCCGTGACGTGACTTGGGGCGCGATCTTCGGGCCGACCACCTTCTACGATGGTCAAGGCGTGATGGTCCCGACTGAACTGGGCATCAGCACTATTGAGGAACTCGAAGGCGGTTCAATCTGCGTTCAGACCGGTACAACCACCGAGCTGAATATCTCCGACCGCATCGAAGGTCTGGATATTGAACTGCAAGTCTTCCCCGATGCGCCTAGCACTTGGGATGCTTACCTCTCTGGCCGTTGTGAAGGCTTCACCACTGATAAGAGCGGTTTGGCAGCCTTCCGCAGCACGGCTCCGGATCCCGGTGCGCACACCATTTTGGAAGAAACACTCTCCAAAGAGCCGCTTGGCCCGCTATCACCACAAAGTGACCCACAATTTGCTGAAATTATCGCCTGGACCGTCTTCGGCCTGATTACGGCAGAAGAAGAAGGCATCACCAGCCAGAACGTGATGGACTTCGTGCAGCAAGACGGCGAGAGCGATGAAGATTACATCAGCCGCGTCGGCGCGAACGTCGCCCGCTTGCTCGGCCAGGGCAACAACCCCAGCGGTAGCTACTTGGGCGTTGCCAATGACTTCATGGTGACCGTTATCAGCCAAGTTGGCAACTATGCCGAAATTTACGAGCGTCATCTCGTACCCATCGGCCTAGATGCCCGCGGCGTGAATGCACTGTGGACTGAAGGTGGCTTGCTCTACGCTCCGCCATTCCGTTAAATCGACGCGCTGTTAAATTGCGCTAGGTAACGTAGCGGGATGCCACTAATCTCGGTGTGCATCCCGCTAACTTATCCCACAACCGTTTTCAATGTCGTCCTGTGGCAAGAGCCACAAGTAGGAAATGCGAGGCAGGTTTATGATTGCGGAGAATCGTCATCAGGGGAGTGTGTTAG
>WGEI01000235.1 GCA_015492875.1 Anaerolineae bacterium
AGAGACAGGTTCTTTACTAGCGCGGTCGCGTTCTTTCTTCAGCGCCTCGCGTTCAATTTCTAGCTGCATAATTTGCCGCTCGACATCATCGAGCGCGGTCGGTTTGCTATCAATCTCCATTTTGAGCCGTGCCGCCGCTTCATCGATGAGGTCAATCGCTTTATCGGGCAATTGACGGTCGGGGATATAGCGGTGGCTTAAGGTAGCTGCGGCAATGACGGCGCTATCTTGGATGCGCACGCCATGATGCACTTCATAGCGCTCTTTCAGGCCGCGCAAAATGCTGATGGTATCTTCGACACTGGGCGGCTCAACAAACACGGGTTGGAAGCGGCGCTCTAGGGCTGGGTCTTTTTCGATGTATTTGCGGTATTCATCAAGCGTTGTCGCACCAATCGCACGGAGTTCGCCACGCGCCAACATTGGCTTGAGCATGTTGCCGGCATCCATAGCGCCTTCGGTAGCGCCGGCGCCAACAATGGTATGCAACTCATCTAGGAACAAGATAATGCGGCCATCGCTTTCGGCCACTTCTTTCAAAACAGCCTTGAGGCGCTCTTCAAATTCGCCACGATATTTTGCGCCGGCAACAAGACTGCCCATATCTAGGGCGATAATGGTTTTATCGCGCAGGCCTTCGGGCACATCGCCGTTAACGATACGCTGGGCGAGGCCTTCAACAATCGCCGTTTTGCCCACGCCGGCCTCACCAATGAGCACTGGGTTGTTTTTGGTGCGGCGGCTAATGACCTGAATGACACGACGGATTTCATCATCACGCCCGATGACTGGGTCTAATTTACCTTGACGGGCTAAAGCGGTTAAATCGCGCCCGTATTTCTCTAGGCTTTGATAGGTGCTTTCCGGGTCTTGTGAGGTGATACGCTGGCCGCCACGAATAGCGGTGAGCGCCTGCAAAATGGCGTCGTAGTTCACGCCATGACGGCGCAACAAATCGCCAACGGTCTTATCTTCAGTTAAGGCCAGTAAAATATGCTCGGTGCTGACGTATTCATCACGCATTTTCTTGGCTTCGCGTTCGGCATTAGACAGCACTCGCACTGCCGAGCGGTCTAGACCAACTTGTGTATTTGCGCCGGAAACAGACGGACGATTTTGCAACATAGCGGTTAAATCGCTCAGCACCGCTTGGGGACGCCCGCCAATTTTAGCGATAACTTCTGGAACAACACCTTCTTCTTGGGCAACTAGGGCATACAAAATATGCGCTGGTTCTATGGCCTGATGACCATATTCAATGGCCAATGATTGCGAGGCCATCAGCGCTTGTTGTGCCCGATTGGTATAACGATTGAGGTCCATATGATACTCCCCTTCCTCATTTTATGAACTTGACTACAGCATATCGCCACTTTGTATGAGTGCTGTCAGGGTAATATCAGAGGCATATTGGAGAAGCATAAGAAATACATCAGCGCGTATATCATAGTGAGCAATGCGGCTTTTATTGCCTGCGGGCGCGCCTGCGTTATAATCACGGGCACACTACCCACATATGAGATTGAGTGAAGAACAACCGCCTATGACTTCACACAGCGATTTAACCATAGCGAACCGTCCACCCAAGCCTTTCACAGTGGGTGAGCCATTCCCCAACTTAGCATTGCCAAACCTTGATGGAGACATTCAATCAATCGGGCATTTTCAAGGTAAGAAAACATTGCTGCTCATCTGGGCATCATGGTGAGCGGGCTGCCGCCAACACGTACCCGTGTGGTACGAAAAAACAAAAGCCCTACGCGATAGTGGCAAATTGCAAATGCTCGGTATTATTGAAGAACAGCACCCAAACCGCTGCAAGCTATTCATGCAGTGGAAGCAGATGGATTTCCCTGTATTGGTTGATGCCTTTAATTTGTTGGAAGTGCAAGTTGTGCCCATGGCGCTGCTATTGGATGAGTATGGTGTTATCCGCCTTATTCATCCCGATATTGAAAAGCTAAACGACATCGAAAAGGCGATACTGGACCAAAGCTATCCATCACCTGCGAACTTACCCGCGCCTGCTGAACCAGACCTCGCCCCTTTAGCCGAAGCGGTTAACAAGGAAAAAACAGCGGAAGCCCTGCGGCGCTACGCTACCGCGCTGGCCATGTGGCAACCAGAATGGCGCTTGACTGAAGCTAGCCTGATGTTGCAATGGGCACTCCGCCCAGAACCAGACCATGCCGCTACACATTTTTATGCTGGAGTGGTCTATCGC
>WGEI01000236.1 GCA_015492875.1 Anaerolineae bacterium
AAGCGTCGTGGTAGGATAGACTATCGCAACAATCTAACCCTAGCGCCACGCTCACCTTCATCACATTTTCGGCACGCAGTGCCGAGTAATGGGGTCGAGGGGACGCCGTTCCCTCGTGGGTGCGCGAGGGTGAAACCCTCGCAAAACCAACCTTGACATAAGGCAGCCTCTCGCCCCTATTGGTTGCTTGATATAACCAGCCTTGTTATCATTAAACGGCATCCTAACATTTGATCAAACTGGCAGGCCAAACATGGAAGACCTTACCAGACAGGTTCTTAAAGGCTATGAAATACGTGAGCGCATCGGCGAAGGTGGGTTCGGCGTCGTCTACCGTGCGTACCAAACTAGCACCGAGCGTGAAGTCGCTATCAAAGCCATCCTCCCCCAATACGCCAACCAGCCCGCATTCATCCGCCGTTTCGAGACCGAAGCCCAAACCGTCGCGCGCCTAGAGCACATCCACATCACCCCGCTATACGACTATTGGCGCGACCCCACCGGCGCCTATCTTGTCATGCGCTGGCTGCGCGGGGGCAGCGTCCGAGATTTGCTCAATCAGGGGCCAGTCGAACATCAACACGTCGTGAAAATTATCGAGCAAGTAGCGGCAGCGCTCACCATCGCCCATCGCCGCGGCATCATCCACCAAGACATTAAGCCGGGGAATATCCTCCTCGATGAAGAGGGCAACGCCTATCTCGCTGACTTCGGCATCGCTCGCCGCCTCAGCGATGACCCCACCACAGATGAGGATGAAGGGCTTTCCGCCTCGCCTGCCTACGCCTCTCCAGAGCAAATTCGTAGCGAGGGCATCTCGCCCAAAGTCGATATTTACGGACTGGGCATCGTCATCTACGAGATGCTGACCGGCATGCATCCATTTCACGATACTTACGGCTCACAGATTTTGCTGAAGCACCTCACCGAACCGCTCCCCAGCCTCTACGATACCCATCCGGAATTGCCGCCGGAAATCGACCTCATCATCCAGCGCGCCACCGCTAAAGACCCCTCGCTGCGCTTCGATACGCCGCTAGAATTGGCCGGAGCCTTACGCGATGCCCTTCTAGGGCGTGAACAGGCGCAGAATATCTCATTCGCCCCGCAGAAACACGTTGGCGAGGATACCATTTCCTACCGCACACTAGACTTTTCCACCTCGTTAGAGCTACCAGAATTTGATAACCCCTATAAAGGCCTGTACCCCTTCCGTGAGGCCGATGCCGCCGATTTCTTCGGGCGGGAAACCCTCGTCGAGGGCATACTCTCCCGCCTGCGCGATGAGGACGATGTCGCCCGCTTCTTAGCTGTCGTTGGCCCCAGCGGCAGCGGTAAATCCAGCATTGTGCACGCTGGCGTCTTGCCCGCCTTGCGCCGTAACGCCGTAACCGGCTCGGCCAAGTGGTACGTGAGCGACTTAGTGCCCGGCGACAATCCCATGCAAGAAATTGGCGCAGCGCTCCTCAGCATCGCCATTGATGCCCCAGATGGCCTGATGGACTTGCTGACCGCCGACCATACCGGCCTACACCGCGCCCTGAAGCAAATGCTCCCCGAAGATGGCACACTCTTGCTCATTATCGATCAATTCGAAGAAATCTTCACCCTCGTAGAAGACGAACAACTGCGCCAACACTTCCTCGATAGCTTGATGTACGCCATCACCGCCCCAGATAGCCAAATCCGCGTCATCATCACCTTGCGGGCCGACTTTTACGACCGCCCCCTACTCTACCCCGATTTTGGCGAGCTAGTGCGGGCACGGACTGTCGTCGTCCTGCCCATGACTGAGCAGGAGTTAGAGCGCGCAATTATTGGCCCAGCGGAGCGCGTTGGCCTCATACTCGAAGAGGGTTTGGCCGCCGCCATGATGGCCGAAGTGCGCGACCAACCCGGCGCCCTGCCGCTCCTGCAATATGCACTCACCGAAATGTTTGAACGGCGCGAAGACCATCGCCTCACCCTGCGCGCTTACCGCGAAAGTGGTGGCGTTGCCGGCGCATTGGCACGCCGTGCCGATGAGTTATTCATCCAACAAGACGAAAACGGAAAACGCGCTATCCGCCAGCTATTCTTGCGCCTCGTCGCCATTGGTGAAGGCGCAGATGACGCCCGCCGCCGTATCCCCCAATCAGAGCTTTGGACATTGGGCGACCGCGCCACCATGCGCGCCATCATTGACCTGTATGGCAAATATCGCCTGCTCACCTTTGACCACGACCCTGTAGACCGTTCCCCCACAGTAGAAGTGGCGCACGAAGCCCTGTTGCGCCGTTGGGAACGCCTGCGCGAATGGATTAACGACAGCCGCGAAGATGTCATCCTACAGCGGCGCATTGCACAAGCCACCCGCGAATGGCTCAAGCAAAATCGGGATGATAGTTTCCTCGTCAGCGGCTTACGCTTGCAACAATACGAACAACTCCTCCTCAGCGAACACGTCGCCCTCAACGACGATGAAATTGACCTCATAAAAACCAGCATCGCCCGCCGCGAGCAGCTAGAAGCCGAAGAAGAAGCGCGCAAAGCCCACGAAGCGCTTTTAGAACGGCGCGCCCGCCAACGTTTGCGCGCCATCGCCTTTGTGCTGTTGATAGCGGCTATCGTCAGCGGGGCTTTCGCCGTGATTGCCATCAACCAAAGCCAAATCGCTGAAGAGAATGCCGCCCTCGCCGCCCGTAACGAGGCAGAAATGCGGAGTGTTGCCCTTGCTGCCAGCGCCCAACGTGCCCTCGCCGATCAAGATGTTGAGTTGGCGCTATCACTGGCATTAGAGGCCAATCGTGGCCAAAACCCGCCAGTACAGGCGCAACGAACCCTCGCCGATGCCGCCTATGCACTGGGCACAATCGCCCGTTTAAGCGGCCACAACGGCCCCGTCTACTCAGTGGCCATCAGCCCCAATGGCGACTTAGGCGCGTCAGGCTCTACCGATGGCACAGTGCGGTTATGGGATTTAATCACCCGCACCGAAGTGGGGCGCATCCAGCTTGGCACAACGCCCTACGCCCTAGACTTCAGTCCCGATGGCACACGCCTAGCCGTGGGTGATACCGATAATAACGTACACATTTTTGACGTTGAAACCCGTGAAGAACTACTCACCTTTGAAGACCATACTGCCCCCGTTTGGACAGTAGACTATAGCCCAGATGGCAGCCGTATTGTCTCTGGCGCGGCAGACGCTTATTTATATATATGGGACGCCAACACTGGTGAACTGTTATTCGACCTCGTCTGGCACTATGGCGCGGTATATAGCGCCGAATTCAGCCCCGATGGACAGCAAGTTGTCTCTGGTGCGGGCGATTGGTTAGTCGTGCTATGGGATGCCAACAGCGGCGAACTCATCGCAGAGATGGACGCCCACGAGGACGAAGTGCACGATGTGACCTTCAGCCCCGATGGACGCTATATCCTTTCAGCCTCTTGGGATAATACGCTCATTCTGTGGGATGCCGCCACCCAACGCCTCAAACAACGACTGTTAGGCCATACCGACCACGTCCACGATGTCGCCTTCCAGCCCGATGGACAACGGGCAGTTTCTGCTTCTGAAGATAATACCCTCATCCTATGGGACATTCCCACTGGCCAGCCCATCACCCAACTCACAGGGCACAGCGGCGCGGTGCGCAGTGTTGCTTATGCGCCCGATGGCCAAAGCTTCATCAGCGGCGGGTTTGACCACGACGTGCGCCTGTGGCGGGTGCGCAGTGGCGCAGAAATTGCCACATATACCATTCTCAACAATACCCTCGCCAGCGCCGTTTATAGCCCCGATGGCACATTAGCAGCGGTGGCCGCCAGCGATGGCCGCATTCACCTATGGGACACCACCAGCAACCGACCCATCGCCCAACTAGAAGGACATGAACGCACCGTCACCGCGCTGGCCTTCAGCCCCGATGGCCGCTACCTCGCTAGCGGCAGCACAGACCAAACTATTATTATCTGGGATATTGCCGCCCAAACCATACGCCATACACTACGCGGCCATATCAACACCATCAGCGGCTTGGCCTTCAGCCCATCTGGTGAGTATCTATTGAGCGCATCGCTAGACGCGACAATCAAGCAATGGCGAGTCGAAAGTGGCGAACTTTTAGGCACATGGACGCAACACGGCGCGCAGGTGCTAGACATCGCCTATATGCCTGATGGCCAACAAGCCGTCAGTAGCGCCATCGATGGTAATGTCATCATCTGGGATACGAGCAAACCCAGCCCCTTTGGTGAAGTTAAAAAGCGCTTCATGGCGCATAATGCCGCCGTTTTCGCCGTCGCCATCAGTCCCAATGGCCAACAAATCGCAACAGGCTCGCGGGAAGGGGAACTGAAACTATGGGACGCCAATACCACTGAAGAATTACTGCAACTTGAAGGTCATCTCAGTGCCATCACAGACCTCGCCTATCATCCCAATAGCCAGCTGCTGGCATCTGCCTCTGAAAACGGTGCAATCACCATCTGGGATATTAACTCACAAGAGGCAGTACGGCGTTATAGCGGCCATAATGCTGCGGTACGCGCCGTTTCGTTCTCACCTAATGGCGACACCTTGCTCTCTAGTTCCGATGATGGCACAGCACGACTGTGGTACTATCATAACTTAGACACCCTCATCACGTGGGTACAGGATAATCGCTACATCCGCCCGCTCACCTGTGCCGAGCGAGAGCAATTCCGCCTAGAACCACTGTGTGAATAAATATGCCCCATGTAAAAAGGCCGAAACATCTAGTTTCGGCCTCGTTGTCTAGCGTGAGAGCACTCAGTTCTCCAGCCAAACATACTTCAGTGGTGTGCGGTATACGCCAGCAGAAGGGGCGAAGAAATCGCGCACATAGGGCTTGAGCAGATAAATCACTTTCGAATAAGCAGAAACGACAAACGGCGCATCTGCCATGACAACTTCATGCACCCGACGGTAAAGCGTATTGCGGCGACCATCATCAGTGATGGTCATCGCCCGTTCTAGCAGGTTATTCACCTCAAAGTTATTGTAAAATGTATCATCGTTGCCATTGAACGCCAGCTGGTTCAATACCGCTGAAGGGTCGGGGTAAGAGGCGCTCCAACCGCTGAGGAAGAAAATCACATCTGGCTCACGAATATGCGACCAGTACGTCGAAGTCTCTTCCGCCACGATATTCAGCGTAACACCAATCTGCGCTAGGCTTTCTTTATAAATTTGGTGCGCAGGGCTATCAGCATCAGAGGCAAAAACATATAACTCAAATTCTGGTAGCCCTTCACCATTAGGGAAGCCCGCTTCGGCCAATAGTTGCGCCGCGCGGTCAAGGTCATAGCGGTAGCCCTCAACATCAGAAGCAGGGAAAGTTGGCGGCAAAATGCCGAAATTGCCGGGGATGCGCTCGCCTTCTAGCACCTCATTCCAAATGCGATCACGGTCTAGCGCATAGGCGAAGGCTTGCCGCACTAACGGATTTTCGGCAAAGAAGCCTTGACTCATATCAAACCCATAATAGCGCACATTCAACCCCGGTAGCTCATGGTATTCTGCGGCGAATTCATCGCGCACTGCCACCCGCTGCCCCGTCGGGAAATCGACCAGTACATCCAGCGCGCCGTTGCGGTACATCTCCAGCTCAGTTTCAGCATCGGGGACAATAACCAGCTCGGCAACATCCAACTTCGGCAATCCCTCATCCCAATAATCGGGATTAGCCACCAAGCGAATGCCCCGCCCTGCTTCCCACGAATCAAAGATGAAGGGGCCAGTGCCCACTGGGCGATTGGCGAATTCATCGCCCAACTGTTCATATGCCTCGCGCGGGATAACATAGACATTCTGCAAATCGATGAGGAAACGGTGACTGGGCTTCTCTAGAGTGATGCGCAAGGTATAATCGTCCACCACCTCAATGCCCTCAACTTCACTAGCCGCCCCCTCAGTGAAAGCTTGTGCGCCAGCGATACTCCGTAAATAATCCGGATGACGGGAAATAGCAGGGTCACCATTGAGGAACATCTTCATTGACCACAACCAATCCTCAGCAGTTACTTCGCGTGATTCATAAGTCACGCCCGCCACATTTTGAAAAAGAACGCCACGCCGCAAGTAAAAGGTATAGGTTAATCCATCTGGCGAAATATCCCAGCTCTCTGCCAATACTGGCGCCATACCACTACCATCAGGAGCGAGACCAGTCAAAGCCTCATAAACATTCACCAGCACATGCCGCGTCGCCCGTGTGTTAGAAAGAAACGGATTAAGATGCTCCGGCTCTCGCAAAATGGGATACCGCAGGGTTTGCGTCTCCTGCGCCATAACCCCACTTAATGAGAATAGTAAAAGGCCAACTACAGCTATAAAAAAGCGCCGTAGATTCATTGCTTGTACCCACCTCGCCTTTACATTTATTTACATTACAATACATGCAAAGTTTAGCACGAACGTGGGTAAAAATAAACAAATATTGCCACTAGACCTAGTTAATCCCATAACCATTAATTACTATAATGCGCATACTATATTGCAATGCTATTCGCATACCAACCCAACATCTGCGCCAATAGAAAAATCATCATGGCGAAACTTGGCGCAGGGGTAAACCTTCGCGTATAGACCAACCCGCCCCACCCCACTAGCGGAACGGCTACCAAGCTCAACAGCGCGACAATCGACGGCAGCGTATCACCAACCAACAGCACCAGTAGGCCGAAAGCCAGCAGTGCCACCACCAGATACAACCCGCGCAACCGTCGCGGCGGCCAACGTGTCGCCAACGTGTATTTGCCAGCGATAGCATCAGCCTCGCGGTCTGCCCATGTTGTAGCCAGTAAATTATTGAAGACCAATAGCGCAAAGGGGATACAGCCAATCACCACGCTGAGACGCACCTCCCCCATCAAGGTGACATAACCATATAAAGGAAGAAGTATCCCGCCCAATACCGCATTATCCAATTCCCCCCAACCGCGCCACGCCAGCTTTAACGGCGGCATCGAATACATCCAACCGCCCCCCGCGCC
>WGEI01000237.1 GCA_015492875.1 Anaerolineae bacterium
GATGCAGCTTTAGCCGCCTCAATATTTCACTTTAGGGAAATCACGATTGAAGCATTAAAGCGGTATCTCGCCCAAGAGGGCATTCCCGTCAGGCTGCACGGTTGGGAGAATTTAGATGATGTGGAATCAGATTAAGTGGAATGAGCAGGGATTAATACCCGCTGTGGTGCAAGATGTTCATACAAAACAAGTGCTTATGGTGGCTTATATGAACGAGGAGGCGCTACAAAACACATTGGATAAAGGCGAAACTGTATTCTGGAGCCGAAGCCGCCAAGAATTATGGCATAAAGGCGCGACAAGTGGCAATATACAGCGGGTGAAAAGCATTTTGATTGACTGTGACGCCGACACGTTACTTATTCTTGTAGAACCAGCGGGGCCAGCTTGCCATACCGGTGAAACTAGTTGCTTTTTCCGCCAGTTTGAAGGTACTTCACAGGAGAAATAACGCTTATCATGGACGATATGTTGCAGCAACTCGAAGTCATCATCCAAGATCGTAAACAGAACCCCCGCCCCAATAGTTATACACAGCAGTTATTCACTGAAGGGCGCGGTAAGATTGCCCAGAAAGTTGGGGAAGAAGCCACTGAGGTGATTGTCGCGGCCTTGAGCCAAACGCGGGATGAGCAAATTGGGGAGTTGGCGGATTTGTTCTACCATACGCTGGTCTTGATGGCTGATTTAGGGCTTACTCTACAGGATGTATATACTGAACTAGAAAAACGGCATCAACTGAAAAAATGAAGGAGCGAGCGTTGACTACACAAAACCGCTTTGTTGCCGAAACGCGCGTTCAAGTGCGTTATGCCGAAACGGATGCGATGGGTATTGTGCATCATGCCAGTTATATCGTTTATTTTGAAGAGGGGCGAAGTAACTATATTCGCCAGCGGGGGAGAAGTTACGCAGATTTTGAGCGCGAGGGGTATTATCTCGCAGTAACGGAAGTGAACGCCCGTTACGTTCAAGCAGCTGTTTATGACCAGATTTTACGGGTGCGCTGCTGGGTGGAGCAAATGCGTAGTAGAGGCCTCACATTTGCTTATGAAATCCTTGACGATAAAGACAGGTTGATGGTAAGGGGCTATAGTAAGCACGTTTGCCTCGATAAAGCGGGAAAGGTTGCTGTAATTCCAGAGGCATGGCGGTTATGGGATAAATAATTCATGACAATTCTAGCGAAGGTGGCGAAATAGTTTGCAGCCGCCTTGTGCATCATTTATACTTATGGGTATTGGGAAAATCAAATGTAAATTCAATTAATTTGGAGTTTAAAAATGGTAACTTATGCAGAACGTCCATGGACTAAACGTTATGACCCTGGCTGTCCAGCATCGTTAGAACCCTACCCCGAAATCCCATTACACCAATTCCTTCGAGATTCAGCCCAGAAGCATGGAGAGCGTCCGGCCATCACAACAACGCTAAAACTGCCATTGTTCGGTCGAGTAGATAGCAATCTCACCTATCGAGAACTAGACCGCCAATCAGACGCATTAGCAGCGGCATTGGTTGCGTTGGGGCTGAAAAAAGGGGATCGAGTGGCGATTGTGATGCCCAATGTAGCGGCCTTCGTTGTGAGCTTCTATGGCATTCTTAAAGCGGGTGGGGTGGTTGCAGCCACTAACCCCACATATCCGGCTGATAAATTACAATATCAGCTCAATGATTGTGGGGCAGAGTTCGTTATCACGCTGTCGCTGTTCTACAATTTAGTTAATCAAGTTCGTGATAAGACCCCAGTAAAGCACGTTATTGTTACCAATGTCAAAGAGTATTTTCCGACAGTGGGACGCATTCTTTTCACATTAGCGCGTGAGAAAAAAGACGGGCATTATGTCGCTAACTTGCGGGAAGGCGATTACTGGTTACAAGATATTCTGAAGCGTTACGATGGACAAAAACCCAATGTTGATGTGAAGCCAGATGATTTAGCGCTCTTCCAATATACTGGTGGCACGACAGGGGTCTCTAAAGCGGCGATGTCTACCCATAAAGCACTGGTGGCGAACGTGTTACAAATTAGTGTATTTCTGGGTGAAGATATTCCGCCACACGAAGAAGTATTATTAGGGGCAATCCCATTGTTCCATGTTTTTGGCATGGTCGCCGTCCTAAGTACGGGCATTAAAATGGGGGCTAGAATCGTTCTTGTCATCAATGCGCGTGATATTGATGATGTGGTTGAAACTATTCATACCTATCGCCCGACCATCTTCCATGGTGTTCCCGCGTTATACAACGCAATTAATAACCATCCTGCAGTAAAAAGCGGGCAAGTTAATCTCAACTCAATCCGTGCGGCGATTAGCGGCTCTGCACCATTACCGCCCGCTGTAAAAAGAGAGTTTGAACGCTTGAGCGGCGCCTCGTTACGGGAAGGCTTTGGGATGAGCGAAGCGCCAACAGCAACCCATGTTAACCCCCTCAAAGGCGAAAATCGCACAGGCTCGATCGGCGTACCGCTCCCCGATATGGATATGCGTATTGTGAGCTTGGAAGATGGCGAAACGGATATGCCCGTTGGTGAAGTGGGCGAGTTGGTGATGACTGGCCCCAACATTATGGTTGGTTATCATGGTATGCCAACGGAAACTGCCAATGCGATACGTGAAAAAGACGGCAAACGTTGGCTTTATACGGGCGATATTGCTTATATGGACGAGGATGGCTATTTTTACATTGTAGACCGCAAGAAAGATATGGCGCTCATCGGTGGGTTTAATGTGTATCCAACAGCCATTGAAAAAGTCATCAAAGACCATCCGTCTGTGTTAGATGTTGGGGTGGCGGCCATACCCCATCCAGAAAAAGAGGGACAAGAAGCGTTGAAAGCGTGGATCGTCCTTCAGCCCGGTATGCAGGTCACCGAAGAAGAGTTAATCGAACATTGCAGCCAGCACTTGGCGCAGTATGAAATCCCGCGGCGTTTTGCGTTTGTTGATGAGCTGCCCAAATCAGCGGTTGGCAAGACATTGCGTAGAGAGCTAGTCCGCCTAGAGCTAGAAGAGCGGGAAAAACAACAACAATAGCTCAAAAATCGGTATACTACTCATAACATCAACAGGGCCGGGAACCAATACCCCGGCTCTTTTCAAAATATTGTGAGATAGGTGGAGAACTTACTATGGTTACCTATTTAGACCGCCCTTGGCTAAAACATTACGACCCGCATGTGCCGCAGAGCCTTGAGCCTTATCCTGACGTACCTGTATACCATTATCTGCAAGAGACAGCTACGCAATATCCTAATGACACCGTTTTAATCACCCCCGCGAGGTTTCCTCTTGTCGGCTACCAATCGCATACTGTCGCCTACCAACAACTCGATTCATGGTCGGATGCATTAGCGGCAGCATTGGTTGATTTAGGCCTGAAGAAAGGCGATAGGGTCGCCATTGTGATGCCCAATTGTGTTCAGTTTGCTATAGCCTATTTTGCCATACTCAAAGCAGGGGGAGTTGTTGCCGCCACAAACCCCACCTACCCTCCAGCACGTATGGCCTATCAAATTAATGACTGTGATGCCGAGATTATCATCACGCTAACGTTGTTCTATAAACGCATCAAAGAAATTCAACCTAAAACTAAAGCAAAACATGTCATTGTGGCCAATATAAAAGAGTATTTGCCGCCATTAGTGCGCGTTCTTTTCTCTTTAACCCGTGAGAAAAAAGATGGGCATTACATAGAGCAATTGGCACAAGGCGATATGTGGTTTCAAGAACTATTACAGCAATTTGCGGGGCAAAAGGTTCAAGTGGAAGTGACGCCAAAAGATTTAGCGCTGTTCCAATATACAGGCGGGACAACGGGCGTCTCTAAAGGTGCGATGTTAACCCACCGCGCGTTAGTGGCGAATATGCTGCAAATCATGGCGTGGTCTTCTATCGAACATGAGCAATTTGGTGGTATGCAGCGAAAAGACCTTATCTACCTGGGTGTTTTGCCCATGTTCCACGTCTTCGGCCTAGTCGTTATGTTGACGCAAGCGGCGGCATCGGGTTCGAAGATTGTATTAGTCGCCAATCCACGAGACACCGATAATGTTGTGGGCATTATCGGGTACTTTAAGCCTAACGTTTTTCTAGGTGTACCCGCGATGTTTAATGCTGTCGTCAATCATCCTGATGTAAAAAGCGGTAAAGTATCAATGGAGTCATTTGTCATTTCGACAAGTGGCGCGGCGCCATTGCCACCGGCGGTAAAACGCGCTTACGAATCTGCGGGGGCACCGCGCTTAAATGAGGGCTACGGCATGAGCGAAACATCAGCTGCCTCCCACTCAAACCCGTTAATTGGCGAAGCGCGCCCGAACTCTGTAGGTATGCCATTGCCCGACATGGATGTGCGCATTGTGAGCCTAGAGGATGGCGAAACGGATATGCCGGTTGGCGAAGTGGGCGAGATTGTCATGAGTGGCCCCAATATTATGAGTGGTTATCATGGTATGCCAACGGAAACTGCCAATGCCTTACGCGAGAAAGATGGCAAAATTTGGCTATATTCTGGTGACATCGCTTATATGGACAAAGATGGCTATTTTTACATTGTAGACCGCAAGAAAGATATGGCGCTCATTGGGGGCTATAACGTTTACCCCACAGCAGTAGAAAAAGCGATTAAAGACCATCCTGCTGTTTTAGAGGTGGCAGTAGCCGCCGTTCCCCACCCAGAAAAAGAAGGGCAAGAAGCACTTAAGGCGTGGGTAGTATTGCAGCCCGAAGAATCGCTGAGCGAAGAGGCCTTAATAGCACATTGCGAGCAATATCTCGCCCCATATGAGATACCGCGCCGCTGGGAATTTGTCGATGAAATTCCTAAAACGGCAGTTGGCAAGACCTTGCGGCGAGAGTTGGTACAGCGTGAGTTAGAAGCTCAGGAACGCGCCAACAAACAAGATAGCTAGAAATGCTACTCAGCGTCTTTTGCATCGGGGTCTGGCAAATAGTAGCCGCGATAAAAGGCTCTTGCTGGCCCCCGATTCATATACCACACCACATACAAAGATACGATGGCCGTAGCAATAAGGAAGTTTATCGCTTGTCGTCGAGCAGCGTCTTGACCGGAATCAAGTCCAGTTTCGGTCAGTGTTGGGTTCTGTAGTAGTGGTGGTAAAACAAAAGCAACAGTAAAAACAACGCCTAAGAGTAAAACTGTGCCTACAAACACATGCCGCATGTAGGCTGGTTTACCACGCCAAGTTATTACAGCAATCACTAGAAAAGAAATAGACAGTCCGATTTCTAGTAACAAATTGGCTGTTGATAAACCAGTGATGTTAAACCCAACAACCGATTCTGGGCCAAAAGACATGATATGGCGAATACGTAATAGAAAGTAAACGTGTGCTAGCGGGATAAATGAAAAAACAACAACGCTACAAACGATAGCGAGCGTTACACCTAATGGGCGACCTGGACGTTCTGTTGGATTTATTGTCATTAAAAAACACACTCCTAAGCGAAATTACTATATCTAACCCATAAAAGTATTGAAATAAAGTGTAACGATTGTAAACTGTAACTACATTCCAATTACCATTTATCTTATAGGTTTGCTATAATTGGATACTAGTTAGACATTTCATGACTATAAGGGGTCTTAATCAATGACCTTACACAACCAGATAAATTCAGCATACAAGCTCTTAATAGAGCAACTCAATCAAGCCAAATTGTTATTGTTGCATCCAGCAAGTCGTTATCGTTCGGTACTCATTGCAAAACTGGTCAATGACCCTGCCATTCCAGTATTTTACTATGCTATGGGGCCAGATGACCTTGACATTAACGCATTTATTGCTGGCCTCACCCATGATTTGATGAACCAACACCCCACTTTTGGGCGTCATCTTAATATGCTGCCAGCCAGCGTTTTTGAAAACCCCGAAAATTCGTTGGATATTTTACTAGAAACTTTCACAGCAGAGTTGGCAGAGTTTAGCGACGACCCTTTTGTATTCATTTTAGATGAATATGACCGTAGCAATCCTGCAGATGACATCCAGAAATTCATTGAGCGCCTGTTAGATTGGCTGCCGCCTAACTGCCGCATTGTCGTCAATAGTCGCACAATGCCCCGTTTACCGTGGATTGCATTAATTGCGCGGGGGGATGCACTCGTTTTACGTGACGATACGATAGTGCGTAGTGAATTTTATCGCCCTCAAACTGATGAAGTCGATATTGAAGTTTTCGCATTGGGGCCAGGATATGTATTGCAAAATGGGAAATTGGTCAATACGTGGGAAGGGCATTTACCGCGATTATTGTTATTCTTTGCGCTAGACCAGCCGATTATCACCCGGTCAGAAATTTGTCGATCATTTTGGCCAGATTTAACAGATGAACAGGCGGTAAACGTTTTCCACGTGACGAAACGCCGTTTACACAAAGCATTAGACACTGAAGTTTTAGTCCATGAAAATGGGTTTTACCGCTTCAACCCTGATATTCGCGTCTATTATGATTTAGATGAGTTTACGAGCAGTTTATTGCAGGGACGCAATGAAGAAAATGGCTATGAAACCCGCCTTGCTGCTATGGAGTGGGCAGTAAAGCTCTATGATGGGCCATATTTGCAAGGCCATAATGATCTATGGACACAAGAGCGGCGCGCATACTTCCGTTTTGGCTTTGCGGAAGCTATCGATTTCTTGGCGCAAGATTGGTTGAAGCAGGGGCGCAAAGAACAAGCACTTTTACTTTATCTAAAAGCGCTAAAGGAATCGCCAGAAAGAGAAGACATTCACCGTATTGTAATGCAGCTCTATCAAGAGCTGGGGCGGCGCAGCGAAGCGATTGCGCATTATCGCGCATTAGAGCACATGTTAAAGCAAGAGAAGCGAAAACCTGAAGCGGAAACACAAGCTATTTATAAACAAATCCTCGGCTAGCACACTATCTTTAAGAATCATGATCATAACGAAAAACGCTCGCTAGATAAATAGCGGGCGTTTTATATCCAGCGCCCCCGGCAGGATTCGAACCTGCGACCAACGGTTTAGAAGACCGCTGCTCTGTCCACTGAGCTACGGAGGCGAAAGCTCTGCAATTATACTTAAAATAGCGCTTGGTGAAAACGGTAAAAAGTCTTTTGGTAAGTCACATTTACAGAGAAATTCACAAGGTTAAAAGCAGGCCTTGTATAGAACAAATATTCCCGAACTTCGATTGTATGTAGGGAGTGACTGGTGTATAATTAAGAGAGGTTTGTATTCAATTTTGGAGACAAAAACCCTGCTAAAGCGCCCAAATCAATGCGCAATCGGGCTTTTCCTAACAAGCGGAACATACCCTATAGCAGGTTATAAAAACAGGTAGCGCACCTGTGAGGTTATCATATTGTTTACAGGTGCAAGCTAGAAACTATCAAGGAGTTTGGCATGGCAAAACAGGAGAGCGCAGCGCAATATACGGCGAAAGATATTGAGCATCTATCGCCGATGGAGCATGTGCGTCGCCGACCGGGTATGTATGTAGGCGGCACGGACATACGCGCGCTGCACCATTTGATTTATGAAGTTGTCGATAACTCCATCGATGAAGCGCTTGCAGGGCGCTGTGACCGTGTAGTTGTCACGCTACACAAAGATAACGCTGTATCTATCTCTGATAATGGTGCAGGTATTCCCGTTGACACCCATGAATCTGGCCGCTCTGCACTAGAAGTTGTGATGACCGAGATTGGCGCGGGCGGCAAATTTGGCAATAACGCCTATAAAGTCAGCGGTGGTTTACATGGTGTTGGCGTTTCGGCAGTCAATGCGCTATCGGAGTGGCTAATCGCGCGGGTTTATCGTGATGATTATGTATGGGAACAGCGCTATGAGCGCGGACGGGTTGTCTCTGCTGTTAACAAGGTACGGCCATTAGAACCCGGTGAAGAAACGGGGACGACCATCACTCTCAAACCGGACTTCCGCGTGATGGATAAGAACGAGTTCAACTTCAATACTTTAGCGCAACGCTTTCGTGAAATGGCTTTTGTGACGCGGCGTGTCACTATCACATTGAGAGATGAGCGTGAAAGGCCTATCCCACGCGAAGTTACCTTCTATTTTGAAGGCGGATTGGCATCTTTCGTGCGCTATTTGAATCGTAATCGCAAACCGCTCCATGATCCCATTTATGCGGAGCGTGCGGTGACGATTGAGGTGGAGGGCAAAGAGTCATTTGATATTGCCGTAGAAATTGCCCTGCAATACAGCAACGCTGCTACAGTAACAGAGTTGGCATTTACCAATACCATCAACACACCTGATGGCGGCACACATATCACCGGTATGCGCTCGGCCCTCACCAGCGTACTGAACCGTTATGCCCGTGCGCAGAAGATATTGAAAGATAAAGACGCGAATTTCACGGGAAACGACACTCTGGAAGGCCTCACAGCGATTGTCAGTATTAAGCATCCTGACCCGCAATTCGAGAGCCAGACCAAAGTAAAATTGCTGAACCCCGAAGTTCAAGGGGCGGTCTCTCAAGTGGTTTCCGATGCGTTACAGGAATTTTTGGAGCGCAATCCGCGCGAAGCACGGCGCATCGTTGAAAAATGTATGACGAGCAAGCGCGCCCGTGAAGCAGCTCGTAAAGCCCGCGAGTTAGTTCGTAGTGGCCCCAGCTTATTAG
>WGEI01000238.1 GCA_015492875.1 Anaerolineae bacterium
GTTGTCGCGCCATGCTGAGGAAGTCCTCCAGCGGCATCGCGCCTAGGTCTTCATCGGTGCGCAGGCGGACGCTGACCGTGCCGTTTTCGGCGTCGCGGTCGCCCACAATGAGCAGCCATGGGATGAGCAGTCTGCGCGCCTCTTTAATCTTAACGCGCATGTGCTTCTCGCGCAGGTCGGCTTTGACGCGCAAGCCAGCTTCATGCAACTTCTGCTCGACCGCGCGGGCATAGGCGAAATTCTCTTCGCGCACGGGGATGATTTGCGCTTGTACGGGCGCTAGCCAGGGCGGAAATGCGCCGGCGAAGTGCTCGATGAGAATGCCGACGAAACGCTCTAGGCTACCGAAGGGCGCGCGGTGAATCATGATGGGGCGCTTGCGCTGGTTATCGCGGTCAACATATTCTAAATCGAAACGCTCTGGCAGGTTATAGTCCACCTGCACCGTGCCCAATTGCCATTCGCGCTTGAGCACATCGCGCACGACGAAGTCCAGCTTGGGGCCATAGAAGGCGGCTTCGCCCTCTTCGACAGAATAGTTCAGCCCTAGCTCTTCGCAGGAATCGATGATGGCAGAAGTGGCTTGTTCCCATAATTCGTCCTGCCCGACGTATTTATCGCTTTCGGGGTCGCGGACGCCAACACGGGCGCGGTAATCCGTCAGCCCTAATTTACCGAAGACGTACTGAATGAGCTGGACAACGTTTTTGAACTCTTCGCGCAGTTGCTCTGGCGTGACGAACAGGTGAGCGTCATCCACCGTGAAGCCCCGCACGCGCGTCAGGCCGTGCAATTCGCCCGATTGCTCATAGCGGTAGACAGTGCCGAACTCGGCATAGCGCAGCGGCAAGTCGCGGTAGGAGCGCATTTCGCTCTTGTAAATCATGATGTGGTGCGGGCAATTCATCGGTTTGAGCAAGAACTGCTCGTCATCAACATCAATCGGGCGGTATTGGCTATCGGCATAATAGGGATAGTGGCCGCTGGTTTTGTATAGCGCTAAGTTGCCAATGTGCGGCGTGACAACGGGCAGATAGCCATTTTCTAGCTGAACATCGCGCAGCCAACGCTCTAGCGTATCGCGCAGGATAGCGCCGTTGGGCAACCACAGCGGCAGCCCCTTGCCCACCAGTGGCGCAATGGCGAACAGGTGCAGTTTTTCGCCCAGCGCGCGGTGGTCGCGCTTTTTCGCCTCTTCCAAACGGTGCAGGAAGTCTTTCAGTTCGTCGGGCGTTTCCCACGCTGTACCATAGATGCGCGTCAGCTGTTCGCGCTTTTCGTCGCCGCGCCAATATGCGCCGGCGGGCGGCTTGAATGTGATGCTGAAAGCCTTAGGGTGAATTTCCCGCGTGTTGGCGACGTGTGGCCCGCGGCATAGGTCGGTGAATGTATCTTGAGTATAGACCGTCAGGCGGTCGGATGGCTCGGCGATTTGGTTGCCATTTTCGTCGGTGCGCCCGTTGACAAGGTCGTCGATGAGTTCCAGCTTATAGGGCTGGTCGGCGAACATTTGGCGCGCTTCTTCGGGCGTCACCTCGCGCATGGTGAAGTCGTGGCCGCCGCTGACGATTTTGCGCATGCGCTTCTCAATCCATTTCAGGTCTTCCTCCGTAATCGGGCGCGGGAGGTCAAAATCGTAGTAGAAGCCATCTTCAATGGGCGGGCCGATGGCGATTTTCGCCCCTTCGAAGCGCTCTAATACGGCTTGTGCCATCACATGCGCCAGCGAGTGGCGGATGCGATAGAGTTTGCTATCTTCATAGCGTTCGGCTTGTTCAGGCATGAACCTGCTCCTTCATTGCGATAAGCTGGCAGCTATAGGCCAATAGTGACAGATATAGACAACAAATACAACGCTGGATTTGGCACGGCGCTAAAAAGCGCACTATACCGCCGCCGCTTGATTGTACCCCGCGTTAGATAGGGAGAACACAAGCGCACAACGGGGCGCAAGCGGGTTATTTAACGACGGCAAGCTGTGGGGTGGGCGAGGCGGTGCGGTAAACAAAAAACACAGGCTACCGACGCGCCAACCACCGCCAGACAAAACGTGTCAGGGGTTGCGGGTGCGTCGCCTGTTTATGTGTGGAATAGTACCTGTGGGGCGGTTTCATCCCCCTTGACAGAAGTTATTAAACTTCGTTACAAACCAGAACATCTTGCACGACGACAGCCGCAACTTCTTGGGTGGCCAGCTTGCCGTCGGTTATAGTTCGCCGAGTTGTCTCTTCTTCGGTTTCGGTGACGCGCGTGAATAAGCCTTCGAAGACATCCAAAGCGATGAGATTGTCGATGGTATCTTCAATGGTGTCGCGGTCGAGTTGTTCAACGAGAATATGCGGCGTATCAATGGCACAGTAGCGGACGCAGGGCGTTTCTACGAGGTCTTTGGTCACGATATATTGCAAGGTCATTTGGCGCTGCACGTATTGCATCGTGGCGAAAAGCGCCGTATACATCGTGCCGTCTTCCATCTCTACAATAACGTCGCAAGCATCCTCTTCGCGGTGCATCTCTATCAATACGCGAACAGGCATGAAGATATTGGCGATAGGTGTCTCAATCATTTTCTAAGCCCTCAATAATTCAAATTTCTGTCATGACACTTTTTCAAAAAGGTGCACTGACTAAAAACAGCATAACGGAAATGAGGATAGGCTGTCAAGTCATGTGGGTTTTTTCACATATGAAGCATTATTACAAACCAACAGCATCAATAACGGCGGGGCTATGTATGGGCAGCGTCCCGCGTCACAGTTGCATGGGGGTTTACCACCCCCAAACCCCTGTTTTAAGGACTGGCGTCCTTAAAAATCCTATTGGGGATATGAACTAACAGGCGCTAGAACAGACTATCGCAAC
>WGEI01000239.1 GCA_015492875.1 Anaerolineae bacterium
CTGCTGGGGCACAGCGCCAACTGATGGGAGTTTTTGCCGCCGATTTAACCGACATGCTCGCTCATGTATTGCGCGACTTAGGCTCTAAATCCGCTATGGTGGTGAATGGCTATGGTGGTCTCGATGAACTGACCATCACTGGGCCTAATCGTGTGAGCTATTTGAATGACGGCGAGGTCACAACTTTTGAGCTTGACCCCCGTGAATATGACTTTGCCGGCGCTAGCATTAACGATTTGCTCGGTGGAGATGCGCCTACGAATGCGAAAATTTTGCGCGATATCCTCAGCGGCGACGAGCAAGGGGCGAAGCGCGATGTCACCTTACTCAATGCCGGCGCCGCGCTTATGGCTGCGGGTAAAGTGGATGATTTACGCCAGGGTATTGAGTTAGCGCGCGAATCGATTGATAGCGGTGCAGCGCTTAAGAAGCTGGAACATTTAATCGAATTTTCTCAGGGATTTGCACAGTGAGCAAAGCGCATTTCGTTTATACAGATACCTTCCTAGACCGCATCCTCTCACATAAGCAAGAGGAACTCGCCGCCGCTATGGCCGCTCGCCCGCTCGCAGAAGTGCGCGCCACAGCAGAAACTGCGCCCGCGACGCGCGATATGGTAACAGCTTTGCGCCGCGATACTGTGGCGCTCATCGCCGAAGTGAAACACGCTTCGCCCAGCAAAGGGATGCTCATTGAGCCTTTCGAACCGCTATCGTTGGCGAAGGTTTACGCTGAAAATGGCGCGGCAGCCATTTCTGTACTGACCGATGAGCGCTTTTTTCAAGGGCATTTAGATGACTTGGCGGCAGTGCGCAATGCGGTCAATGTGCCGGTGATGCGTAAAGAATTCATCATCGCCCCCTATCAAGTCTATGAAGCCCGCGCTGCTGGTGCTGATGCGCTTTTGCTCATTGTCGCCGCGCTTGATGATGAGCAACTGGCGGATTTATATACATTGACAACTCAGCTAGGGATGACTGCTCTTGTAGAAGTCCATAACGAAGCGGAATTAGAGCGCGCCCTCAAATTGGGTGCTGCGCTGATTGGTATCAATAATCGTGACCTGAAAACCTTCGACGTGGACTTAGAGACAACAGGGCGGCTCGCTGCATTAGTACCCGATGGCGTGACTTTAGTAGCGGAAAGTGGCCTGCGCAACCCCGCCGATGTTGCTCGTATGGGACAGTTAGGTGCGCATGCCGTTTTGATTGGCGAAACGCTAGTTAAATCGGATAAACTCGCGGAAACGGTTAAGTCATTGAGTAGCCAAAAACGCGAGGTATTGCCATGATCAAAGTGAAAATTTGCGGCCTGATGACCTTTGATGATGCCCTACAGGCTGCTGAGGCTGGGGCTGATATGTTAGGGCTGAATTTCTTCAAACGTAGCCCCCGTTACATAGACCCTGATGACGCTCGTGAAATTTGCGATGGCCTCCGCGCCCAACTAGGGGAGCAATGTCCAGTGCTGGTTGGGGTGTTTGTCAATGAATTGGTGGCCAATATCTCAACGATTACGATTAAAGTTGGGTTGGACTTTGCCCAGTTAAGTGGCGATGAGTCAGACTCTATGTTGAAAGAGCTACGAGGCATTGGCTTTAAGGCCATTCAGCCAATGAACAAAGAGATGGCGCTAGAAGATGTGCGCTATTACGCCCCCCATTTCCCGCAAGATGAACGCGCGCCATCCATTTTGTTAGATGCTTATCATCCACACCTCTATGGCGGTACGGGAGAGCAAGCCAGCATTGAGGTTGCCTTAGCTGTGAAAGCAGCTGTTCCCCGTATGATGCTTGCTGGTGGGTTAAATCCCGATAATGTAGCAGAGCGCATACAAGCCATTCATCCATGGGGCGTTGATGTAGCTAGTGGTGTTGAAATGCCAGATAGCCCAGGCGTCAAAGACCCAGCACGTGTCAAACGTTTTATAGAAGCAGTGCGCTCTGTTGGGTGATGAATAGAGGTAGATAATGACAGATTATATCAAGCGAAATTTGACCGATTTACCAGATGAATGGGGATATTTTGGTGCATTTGGTGGGCGTTTTGTTCCAGAAACCTTGATGCCTGCTCTCGATGAGCTTATTGCGGCTTATCAAGAAGCGATGGCAGACCCCGCTTTTCATCAGGAACTCGCTCATCTACAGCGTACCTATACAGGCCGTCCCACACCAGTGACTTATGCCCGTCGCTTGAGTGAGCATCTTGGCGGCGCGCAAATTTACTTAAAACGCGAAGACCTCGCTCATACTGGCGCGCATAAAATCAACAACGCTTTAGGGCAGGCATTACTGGCGCGGCGCATGGGCAAAAAGCGCATTATCGCTGAGACGGGGGCAGGGCAGCATGGCGTTGCCAGCGCTACTGCAGCGGCCTTATTGGGGCTAGAGTGCCATGTTTATATGGGCAGTGTTGATATTGCACGGCAACAGCCAAACGTTTTCCGTATGAAGCTATTGGGTGCTGATGTTATCCCCGTTGAAAGCGGTAGCAAAACGCTGAAAGATGCCATTAACGAAGCTATCCGCGATTGGGTGACAAATGTGCGCACGACTTTTTACTTACTCGGCTCTGCCTTAGGCCCTCACCCATATCCGATGATGGTGCGCGATTTTCAAAGTGTGATAGGCGTTGAAGCGCGCCAGCAAATGCTTGAGGAAGTTGGCCGTTTACCAGATGTTTGTATTGCATGTGTTGGTGGTGGTAGCAACGCGATTGGCTTATTCCATGCTTTCCGCGACGACGGTGCTGTCGACCTTATCGGAGTAGAAGCTGGTGGACATGGGGTAGAGAGCAAACAACATGCCGCCCGCTTTGCAGACCTTTCTATCAGCCGCCCCGGTGTTCTACACGGCACTCGCTCTTACGTGATGCAAAATGAAGATGGCCAGATTATGGAAACACACAGTATTAGCGCTGGTCTAGATTATCCTTCAGTAGGGCCAGAGCACGCTTATCTGCGTGAAATAGAGCGCGCTTATTATACATTGGCCACCGATGGAGAAGCCCTCGAAGCTTTTCAGCTACTCAGCGAATTAGAGGGCATTATCCCTGCTTTGGAAAGCTCCCACGCCGTTGCTGAAGCCATAAAGCGCGCCCCACAAATGTCCGTCGATGAGATTATTCTGGTGAATCTCTCTGGGCGCGGTGATAAAGACCTCGACACCGTCATCAAAGCACTTGGAGAATAAGCGATGTCACCATTGCTGGTCATTTTACTCATTCTCATCGCATTGCCGCTTTTGGGCGCGTTGTATCAATTTGTACAAGATAAGCGCGACCACTTGCGCTATCCGCCTCCCGGCGAGTTGGTTGATGTTGGCGGGCATCGCCTCCATGCGCTGGTTATGGGGCGTGAGCAAGGTGCGCCAACAATTGTTTTTGAGGCTGGCGTAGGGAATAGCGGTGTTGATTGGGAATATGTGCAAAAAGGGCTGGGGGATGAGGTTTGCTCGGTGGCATATGATCGTGCTGGCTATGGTTGGAGCGAAGCAAGCCCGCAACCCCGCACGCCAGAACGCATCGTAGAAGAACTACATCGCCTATTAGCGGTGCTTAATATGCCCAAGCCCTATATTTTGGTGGCGCATTCTTTCGGTGGTCTGTATGCCCGAAAATACATTCAACAATATCCCGATGAAGTTGCAGGGCTTGTTTTGGTAGATGCTTCTCATCCGGGGATGTTAAATGACCGCGACATTGCGGGAGAGACTGCGCGTTTGCGCCGCGTACGCCTTTTCAAGCGTATTGGCCTAATGCGCCTGATTTTGCCGCGCATCATGACCCATTACAACATCGCCCCAAAAGCAGAGCGCGCCCGTTTTCTGGCGCTTAACTTGCGTAACACAACACCCGTTCTTGATGAAGCGACCCCACTCTTTGAGCGTGGCATTGATTTGCCAGATACATTAGGTGATTTGCCGGTTATTGTTATCTCTCGCGCTATAGATGAGGATTTGAAGAGTGAACGCCGCTGGGGTGATTTTCAGCATGACTTAGTTAATCTTTCCACCAATGCCGAGTTTTTGACAACACAAGAATCTAACCATTATATACCAGTAACAGAGCCGGAGCTTGTAGTTCAAGCAATACATAAACTCCTGCAAGCCTTACAAGACGATACGGCTAAAAAGGACGTGTGATGACAACGTTAATCGGTCGTGGTTTGCAAGCAATTGATGCGATGTTCAGGGCGGCAGAACAGGCCAATCGTGCCGCTTTTTTGCCCTATTTCCCGATTGGTTTCCCAGATTATGATGCCTCTTTAGCAGCGATAGAAGCAATGGCACAGGTTGGCGTTGATGGGTTTGAAATTGGCATTCCTTTTAGCGACCCTTTAGCAGATGGGCCAACAATTCAAGCCGCAACCCAGCGCGCATTAGAGAACGGCATCACTGTAAAACGTTGCTTGCAAGCCGTGAAAGCGCTGCGGCAACGGGGTATAAAACAACCCATGCTCATGATGAGCTATCTCAACCCGCTTTTGGCCTATGGCGTTGAGGCTTTTGTGAAAGATGCGTGTAATGTTGGCGCCGATGGCTTGATTATCCCAGATTTGCCACCAGAAGAGGCTAACCTTTTCGCCGAAGTTTGTGCGCAAGAGGATATGGCACTGATTTTCTTCCTTGCCCCCACCAGCAATCAAGCGCGCATTCGACTAGTAGCGAAGCAAGCGCGCGGTTTTATCTACGTTGTCTCTCTTACAGGCATTACCGGCGCGCGTAAAGATTTGCCAGAGGATTTGGCCGATTTTATCGCCCGTGTCCGCGCAGAAACAGATACGCGACTCGTGTTAGGGTTTGGCATTAGCCAGCCAGAGCATGCCCGCATGATGAATGAACTTGTCGACGGGTTTATTGTTGGCAGCGCACTCGTTCGTGCCGCAGAGCAGGGTACTGAAGCTGTACAAAATCTCGCTCAATCTTTACGGGCGGCGCTTGATTAAGTCGCCTTGCATCTTAACAACTTCATCCCGCTTTCAGGCTGTGTAATTTAGCCAACCGCTTTTGTGCGAAGTATATGTAATGGCGTCAATCATGGCATTCGGCATCACAAATATTTGACATAGCCTGCGATTCGGTGTATGCTCTGCGATGTAACACATTTGCAGTGAGGATAAAGCCGTGCAATCTAAGCACAACGCTCGTTTTTACACCTATTTTTACTTTTACTTTAGCGACTACATAGAACGGTGTAGGGCGTTGCTTATTGCTTAATTGCAATGGTTGAGAAGCCAATAGGTTGGAATCACGAGCGCAGGGCAACGCCCCGCGCTCTTTTTGTTTGCATAAAGCGAGCATGAAAGGGGCACAGATGGACGGGATGAAGTTTAGAGGCGTACGCGGCGCGACTACTGCAGACGCCAATACGCCAGAGGCGATTTTACGGGCTACCCGCGAATTGCTTCAGCAGATGATTGAGGTGAATAGTATTCAAGAAGAAGATGTTGCTAGCATTCTTTTTTCTACCACACCCGACTTAAACGCGGTGTATCCAGCGAAAGCTGCCCGTGAATTAGGGTGGACACAAGTTCCTTTAATGGGTTTTCAAGAAATAGATGTCCCCGGAGGGTTAGACCGCTGTATACGTATTTTGATTCATTGGAATACAACTCGTCGGCAGGATGAGATACGCCATATTTTCAGCAAAGGCGCTACCTGCCTGCGCCCTGATTTAGCCCAGAAACTCCCCAACAGCTTATAAGGAGGCTGACCATGATTGTCATTATGAAGCATAACGCATCTGCAAAGAATATCGCTGATGTTATCTCTCGCATTGAAAATGATGGCTACCGCGCTCATCTCTCAGAGGGCGAGGAACGCACCATCATCGGGGTTGTCGGCGAAAGCCCAACGCCTTTACGTGCAGAAAACTACAGTACGATGGATGGGGTGGATAAGGTCGTTCGCGTGTCTGTCCCCTACAAATTGGCTAGTCGCGTTTTCCATCCCAACGATACGCTTGTCCCGCTTAACGGGTGTCAAATGGGCGGAGACCGCATCTTAGTCATCGCTGGCCCCTGCTCAGTGGAAAGCCGTGAGATGATCATTGAAACTGCCTGCGCTGTCAAAGAGGCGGGGGCTACGGCTTTACGTGGCGGCGCGTTCAAGCCGCGCACTTCGCCCTATAGCTTTCAAGGTCACGGCGAAAAGGCGCTGCAATGGATGGCCGAAGCGCGTGAAGTCACTGGTTTGCCCATTGTGACTGAGATAATGGACCCCGCACTTGTCCCTATGGTCACAGAATATGCCGATGTGCTGCAAGTTGGCGCGCGCAATATGCAAAATTTCACGCTCTTGAACGCGGTGGGCGAAAGCCAGCACCCAGTATTGCTGAAGCGCGGTATGTCAAGCACGGTTAAAGATTTGCTGATGGCCGCTGAATATATCCTCTCGCATGGCAATACCCGTGTTATGCTCTGTGAACGCGGTATTCGCACCTTCGAAACTGCCACTCGCAATACTGCCGATATTAATGCAGTCCCTGTGCTGAAACAGGAAACGCATTTGCCCGTTGTTTTCGACCCCAGTCATGCTACCGGTAAATGGGAATATGTTGAGGCGATTTCAAAAGCAGCGGTGGCTGCCGGCGCAGATGGCCTGATTATCGAAGTGCATCCAAAACCCGAAGATGCCATGTCAGATGGCCGTCAGAGCTTGACTTTCAAGCGTTTTGAGCAATTGATGCAAAATGTTCGCCGTGTTGCAGAGGCAGTGAATCGGTCGGCTTAACATGTCAGAAGATGGCTTTACCGGCACATTTCGTACCCGCCATTTAGCTATTGTCGGGTTGGGGTTGATGGGCGGCTCTTTAGCACTTGCATTGCGTCCACATATTGAAACCATTGTCGCCTGTGACCCCAATCCCGCTTCACGAGAGTATGCGCTCGCAAATGGCATTGTTGACGAAGCGACAGACGATTTGCGTGAGGCGGTCAGCGATGCCGAAACGGTGGTGATGGCGGCGCCTGTACGCACCATCATTCAACTCATTACAAACCGTATTGGAGCATATTTGCGCTCAAACACGTTGTTGATTGATATGGGCAGTACCAAACAGGATATTTGTGTTGCAATGGGGCATTTGCCCGTTGGGATACATGCTATTGGCGGTCATCCTATGGCCGGGAAAGAGCGTAGTGGCATCGCTGCCGCTGATGCCGATTTGTATCGTGAGCGCCCCTTTGTGCTTTGCCCAACGCGCCGCACAACGCCTGCCACCCGATTGCGCGCGCTGTCTTTTGTAGAAGCCTTAGGCGCTGTGCCAATTGAGATGGATGCTTTACGCCATGACCGGGTTGTTGCCACTATCAGCCATTTGCCATATTTACTCAGCGTGACATTGGTGGCAACCGCTACCCACGAAGCACAGCAAGATGATGCCGTATGGCGGTTAGCGGCGAGTGGTTTTCGAGATATGAGCCGCTTATCGGGCAGCGATGTTCAGATGATTGGCGATATTTTGAGCACCAATACACAGGCCGTAGCGACTTTGCTCGCCGAGTTTCGGATGCAACTCGCCATGCTAGAAACGTTACTCATCTCGCGTGATGAGCGAAAGCTCGTTGACGCCCTGACACCTATCCGAGAAATGCGTTTGAAATGGGCTGAAGAATATGAGCAAAAACGCACAATCTGAACCTGAAACCTTGATTTTGAATCCAAGCGCTCCCCTAAGAGGGGTTGTTACTGTTCCCGGCGATAAATCCATATCGCATCGTAGTGTGCTATTTAGCGCATTGGCTGATGGCGTTTCTCATGTTCATGGTTGGCTTGCCGCCGGCGATACTGAAGCTACGCTGAGTTGTGTTCAAGCCTTAGGTGTGAAGATTGAACGGCATGACGCCCACACACTGACCGTACACGGTGGCAAACTACAGAAACCAGCAGCCCCTTTGAATTTTGTCAATGCTGGTACAGGCATTCGTCTCGCTGCCGGCATTCTCGCTGGCCAACCCTTTGAAAGCACGCTTGATGGGAGTGCGCAATTACGCCGCCGCCCGATGAAGCGGATTATCCATCCTTTACAGATGATGGGGGCGAATATCAATGCTATTGACAACCGCGCCCCATTGCATATCAAACCCGCGCACTTGAGAGGCATTCGGTATGCATTGCCTGTCGCCAGCGCGCAGGTAAAAAGCGCGGTGTTATTGGCTGGCCTTTTCGCATCTAATGCCACCATGATTGAAGAACCCGGCCCTGCCCGTGACCATACAGAGCGGATGCTTGCAGCGCTGGGGGTAGATATTGTTCGTGATGGCCGTCGCATCATCTTAAATCCGGGTCAGACCTTGCACCCTATTGATATTACTGTTCCCGCCGATTTCTCTTCAGCCGCTTTTCTCATTGTTGCGGCCACTATTGTGCCAGATAGCGCCATCACCATCACCAACGTCAATCTCAATCCCACCCGCACCGGCCTTCTTGACGTGCTTCTAGAAATGGGCGCTGATATTGAAGTGCTTAACGAAAGCGAGCAAGCTGGCGAACCCGTTGGTGATATCCGCGTGCGCCATGCAGCGTTAACAGGTGTTGAAGTTGGTGGCGAGACTGTTGTGCGCATGATTGATGAATTCCCTGTGTTTATGGTGGCCGCATTATGTGCCGAAGGCCAGACGATTGTCCGCGATGCTGAAGAATTGCGTGTCAAAGAGACAGACCGCCTCGCCGTGATGACGCAAGAACTCTCAAAATTAGGGGCACAAATTACCGAAACTCCCGATGGCTTCCATATTGTAGGCGTACAATCCTTAGTTGGTGCTCATGTGGATGGGCATGATGATCATCGTGTCGCTATGAGCCTTGCAGTCGCTAGTTTAGTTGCTCAAGGCGAAACCATCTTGCATGATGCGCGTTGTGCAGCGGATTCTTTCCCCGGGTTCTACGAAACTTTAGCTCAGCTAGGCGCTCAACCTGTCGTTGGTGGAGAAAATTTATAGCTTGTCAGGTGTACGCGCTATAATCGGTTATGTGCTAACAGTGTTCAAATAGAGGGTTTTTATGATACTCGCTGCTGAGCGGCGTACTTCTAGAAAAGCCAACGTCAGTTGGTCAACCTATGGGTGCACCCGTGTTCGCGTTGTGTGCCCGATTTTACTGATGTTGCCGTTGGCGAAGTTGGTTCTGAAGCGCAAGCTCCGCGAGCAATTTGTACCCCGAAAATGATATAAGCGAGGTGATATGCATAAAGTTGGGATTATCGGTTGGCCAATAGAACATAGCCTAAGCCCCATCATGCACAACGCGGCATTTCGTGCGTTGGGTATGAATGATTGGCAATATGACGCCATGCCTATCCCCCCCGATATTGTGCATTACGGCATTATTCAGCCGCAACGACATGGCTATATTGGCCTGAATGTGACAATCCCACATAAAGAGGCGGTGATGTTCTATGTCAAGCCAGATGAAGTTGCCCGCGCCATCGGGGCGGTAAATACCGTTGATTTACGGGGAGAACCCATCGGCACAAATACCGATGTCATTGGCTTCATTGAGGATTTGCGTGCCCATGATGTTCATCTCAAGGGTGCGCGTGTCGTTGTGCTAGGCGCGGGGGGCGCAGCTCGTGCCGCAGTTTATGGCCTATCACGTGAAGGGGCACAGGTTGTCGTGGTGAACCGCACTAAAGTGCGCGCTCAAGAGATGGTTGCAAATCTATCGTTGAATGGGGGCGTTCAAGGTGTCAAGGTACAAACGCTTGATGAAGCGGTCGAGCAACCTGTTGACCTTATCGTCAATTGCACGCCTGTGGGGATGTGGCCAAATACCGAAGCAACCCCTTGGATTGATGGCGTACCTTTCCCTAAAGGCGTCACGGTGTATGACATGGTATATCGCCCAGAAGTCACCCAATTGATGCGACAGGTAGAACAACACGGCGGTAGGGCGATTGGTGGCTTAGGGATGTTGGTGCGTCAAGGGGCTGTGGCGTTTAAGCTGTGGACGGGGCGTGATGCGCCCTTAGATGTTATGTTTACTGTGCTTAAAGAGGCACTTCAAGCGCGTTGATAGGGTTTGTATTGTTCAAGTCATAGACTGGGCGAGTATGTCACAACTCGCCCACTTTTATGGAAAGATGAGGAAGATGATACGATTTCTCACAGCTGGCGAAAGCCATGGGCCAATGTTAACTACAATTATCGAGGGGCTGCCAGCAGGGCTACCGTTGGATGTTGATGCGATTAACTATGAACTTGCCCGCCGCCAGAAAGGGTATGGCTCTGGTGGACGAATGCAGATTGAGAAGGATAAAGTTCGGATAACTTCGGGCGTGATGAATGGGCTAACGACTGGCAGTCCATTAGCCATGATTGTAGAAAATCGTGATTTTAAAAATTGGCGAGAGCGCGATATTCCCCCTATTACCACGCCACGACCCGGCCACGCTGATTTGACTGGTGCTGTTAAATATGGCTATCGCGAGTTGCGCCTAGCACTAGAGCGCGCTAGTGCCCGTGAAACGACCATGCGAGTTGCGATTGGTGCGGTTTGCCGTCAGCTGTTGGCGGAATTTGGTGTCAACATTGGCGGTTATGTGGTGCAAATTGGGCAAGCCGCTGTGCACTATGATGATTACACTCCGCAAGTTTTAGCGGAACGGGCACGTCTAGCGGAAAGTAATGATGTGCGCTGCCCAGATGCCGCTGTTGCAGAACAGATGCGCGAGGCCATTCGGCAGGCCAAAATCGACAAAGACACATTAGGCGGTGTATTCGAGGTTGTGGCGTGGCATGTGCCGCCGGGATTAGGCTCTCATGTGCATTGGGATAGGAAATTGGATGCCCGTATTCTCGCTGCGATGGTGAGCATTCAAGCGATGAAGGGCGCAGAGCTAGGCCACGCTTTCGAAAATGCTGGCAAACGCGGTAGCGAAGTGCATGATGAAATCATCCGCGATGAAGATGGCCATTTATATCGTAAGACCAATCGGGCTGGCGGCCTTGAGGGTGGCATCACCACTGGTGAGCCAATTATTGTTCGTGTCGCTATGAAGCCGATTTCCACCGTGCTAAAAGCGTTGCAATCGGTCAATCTTGCCACAGGTGAACCAGCACCAACAACCTATGAGCGTAGCGATTTTTGTGCAACGCCGCGTGCTGTTCCTATTGGCGAGGCCATGCTTGCTATTGTGCTGGCGGATGCCCTAGTCGAGAAACTCGGCGGCGATAGTATCGAAGAGATGCGCCCTCGCTTTGAGGCTTTACGCCGCAATCATCTTGATGATTTGCCAATGGACAATACACTTTGGCGCTTTGGTTATGAATAATCGCAATATCGTCATCACAGGTTTTATGGGAACAGGAAAATCGACTGTCAGCCCGCTTGTTGCGGAGATGCTGAAGCGTCTGTTCATCGAAACTGATGCCGAAATCGAACGCCGCGCTGGTTTATCGATACCCCAAATTTTCGCACAACAGGGCGAAGCGGCTTTTCGTCAAATGGAACGGGCGCTATGTGAAGAACTATCCGCACAACAAGGATTAGTTATTTCAACGGGGGGCGGCACATTGATTGATGATGTGAACCGCGTCTTGATGTTGAAATCTGGCTTTGTTGTCTGCCTGAACGCCTCTTTAGCTATCCTTGAGCGCCGCTTGAATGCCTCGTCTAACCGCCCGCTTGCATCAGAGTGGCGACAACGCCTAGCGCAACGAGAAGCGATATACCGCACCATACCATATCAAATTGATACATCTGACCTTTCCCCCCACGAAATTGCACAGGAGATAATCCATCTATGGCGGAACGCATCACAGTAACAGCGCCCGATGGCCAAAATTACCCGATAGTTATCGCAAGCGGTCTCTTATCACATGTCCGCGACTGGCTAGGGGATGGGCGCTGCGTCGTCATCACAAACACAACTGTTGCGCCTTTGTATGGTCAACCTCTAGCCGAAGACCTACAATCCCCGCTCATTACTATGCCTGATGGCGAACAATATAAAAACCTCGATACTGTAGCTCAGCTATATGCTGACCTTGTAGCAACTGGTGCAGACCGCCATACGACGGTTATTGCTTTGGGCGGTGGTGTCGTGGGGGATACCGCTGGTTTTGTTGCTGCCACTTATATGCGCGGGGTGCGTTTAGTACAGATACCCACTACATTGCTTGCGATGGTTGATAGCAGTGTAGGGGGGAAAGTCGGCGTGGATTTACCGCAGGGGAAAAATCTTGTTGGCGCGTTCAAGCAACCCGCTGCTGTTCTCATTGACCCCGAAGTGCTATCTACACTGCCTGACGAACAATGGCGCTGTGGCATGGCGGAAATCATCAAGCACGGCCTGATAGCCGACCAGACTTTGCTTGATACTGGTTTGCATTGTCTTGAGCGAGCCGCTGAATTAGTTCGTCGAGCGGTACAAGTCAAGGTGGATATTGTTGAAGCCGACCCCTATGAGCAAAACATCCGCGCGCACTTGAACTTAGGGCATACTTTTGGCCATGCGATTGAGCAAGTCACTGGTTATGCTTGGTTGCATGGCGAAGCGGTGGGTGTGGGGCTATTGGCTGCGGCGAAGCTTTCGCACCGTCTCGGCTTATGCGATGCCGCCCTCATTGAAAAAGTGGAGGGTATTTTGAGGCACACGGGTTTGCCTGTGCGATTGGACAAACTAGGGCCTGAAGCGCTTTATCGTGCGATGCGTACCGATAAAAAATGGAGAGATGGGATTTCTCGTTTTGTTGTGTTGCGCGATGTTGGCGATGTCGTTATTGTTGAGGGAGTAGAAGAACAAGCGGTGTTGGCCACACTGCGCGAATTACAGTAGGGGTGAGAGATGACAACAACCCATATCTTGCTATTACATGGCCCAAACCTCAATCTTTTAGGCACACGTGAGCCTGAAGTTTATGGCTCAATGACCTTAGATGACATTAATGACGCCTGCCGCGACCATGTGAAATCCCAAAAAGTGGAGTTACGCATTCAACAATCCAACCACGAAGGCGAGCTGATTGATATGTTACATATCAGCCGCAATTGGGCTGATGGCGTTGTGTTCAATCCTGGTGCTTATACCCATACTTCTGTGGCATTGCGCGATGCTATCAGCGCCATAAACCTACCTGTCGTCGAAGTGCATTTATCCAATATCCATGCCCGCGAATCATTCCGCCAAAACTCATTGCTAGCGCCAGTCTGTATTGGCCAGATAAGCGGTTTTGGTTGGCGTAGTTACTTGCTAGGTCTTACGGCACTGCTGGGGCATTTAGGGCGGTTGAGTGCAGGAGCTTAGAAAACCGTACAAATGAGCCGGTTGAATTTTGTCTATCTTGACTGTGTACCTAGTGCTTACGGGTTTTTATAGTGATATGTGTTTACAGACTGGTCAAAAGGGCAAAATGGCATGAGTACACTGACACGGCAAAACATTCTCAGCATAATTAAAAGCGAAGGTGTGCGTTTTATTGACCTGTGGTTTACCGACATTATCGGTATTGTCAAAAGCGTAACGATACCCGCGACTGAAATAGAGAATGTGCTGGATAATGGCTCACATTTTGATGGCTCATCTATCGAAGGGTTTGCCCGTGTCGCCGAAAGTGATATGGTGCTTTGGCCAGACTTAAACACCTTTGCCATTTTGCCGTGGACGCCCGCTGATGAACGTGTAGCGCGCCTTATCTGCACGGTTTATACCCCAACTGGTGAGCCTTTTATTGGTGACCCCCGCACCGCACTTATTCGCAACCTTCAACAGGCAGAAGCTGAAGGTTATACCTTTAAGACGGGGATGGAGCTGGAATTTTTCCTATTCCCCCGCGATGCTCAAGGTAAACCTATAATTTGCCCTCCTGCCGATGACTATGCCGCCTACTTTGATATGTCCCCAGAGAAAATTCAATCGATACGCCGTAAGATGCTCGCTACTTTGGCAGAGATGGGGATTAAAGCGGATTCAGTGCATTCTGAGATTGGTTATGGCCAGCATGAAATTGATTTCCAATATAGTGATGCCTTAGATACAGCCGATAACATCTTGACCGCTCGTATCGTTATTCGCACCATCGCTCGCCAACATGGCCTTCATTGCACATTTATGCCGCGCCCATCTAACGAGTTTCCGGGGTCCGGTATGCACACTCACCAAAGCCTTCATGACCCTGCGACAGGTGAAAATGTTTTTGTTGATACCAGTGATGAGTATAACCTTTCCATTACCGCGCGGCGCTTTCTTGCGGGGCAGTTAGCTCACGCGCGTGCTATGTGCGCTATTCTTGCGCCGTTGGTGAACTCATATAAGCGCTTGGGTACGAGTTTTGAAGCGCCAACAAATGTCACATGGGCGCACGTTAATCGCGCTGCACTGATTCGCGTGCCAAGCACGGCACCAGGGAAAGAGTCGCATACCCGTTTAGAACTGCGTTGCCCAGACCCTAGTGCCAACCCTTATTTAGCTATGTTGGTTATGCTAGCTGGAGGCATGGATGGTATTCACAATGAAACATCGCTGGCTGAGCCATTAGAAGAATCCGTTGTCCCTAGAGGGCGTCCAAGACGAATAGCGGTACTGCCAACTTCCTTAGGTGAAGCATTAGAGGCTCTGCGTGAAGATGACGTTATTATGAATGCGCTTGGTCCATATATCAGCGATCGTTACTTAGAAGCGAAACGGCAAGAGTTCGCCGCCTATAGTCGGCAAGTGACAAGTTGGGAGTTGGATAACTATCTTTCGCGCTTCTAAAGTAGGGCGTGGATTTTCTCTATCGCTTGGCGCATCATTTTGGGGTTTATCACAACAGATAGACTACAGTACGACGGCCCTTGTGCTAACGCTAGAATGCGTATTCCATCTAGCGCCTGCAAAACTTTGGCTGTGATACCCGCTTGTGTATCAAGTTTTGAACCTACAACCGTCACAATACTAACAGGTTGCGTTTCCCAATGGCTTTGCGATGCTGTGTTATTGAGTTTCTGCGATAATTCGGCGTGCATAGTACGAACCGCTTCCGGCCCCGCGCTGGTTGGTATGACAAAACATATAAAGCTACGCGAAGCCGACTGGGCGGAAATAGTGACTTCTGCTCGTGTCCCTAGTACATCAAAAAGTAACGTATCTACCAATTGCGTGATTTCAACTAGCGTTCCACTTCGCTCACTAAACAAGCCTATACCTTGAATTGCTGTGACCGCCTTAATCGGATTGTGGTCGGTATTCGCATTGGCATGGACCAATGTGCCCCTTGCTTCCGTCGTGAAAACGCCACGCACCCGCAACGGGATATTATGCTCTCTTAGAGGCCATATCATTTTTGTATGGATAATTTTTGCCCCGAAGTAAGCCATCTCCGCCAACTCTTCATAATTAAGCTCTGGGATAACTTTAGCTTGGCGGAAGATATTTGGGTCACAGGTCATCATGCCTTCAACATCTGACCACATCCATACTTCTTCGGCTTGGATGATTGCACTGATGACCGATGCTGTGTAATCACTGCCCCCGCGCCCCAGCGTGGTAGGTTTTCCGCCTTTTGTTGCGCCAATAAAGCCAGTTACCACCGGAATGATGCCTCTTTCTAACAAAGGCAATAAATTCTCTTCAACACGTTTACGGGTTAGCTCCATATCTGGGGTGGCATTCCCATACACATCATCAGTGACAATCAGATGGGTTGCATCTAATGCCACGCCGCGTAGCCCGTGCTGGCGCAAAAATGCGGCGATAATTCTTGCAGATAGCCGCTCGCCAAACCCTAGAATGGCGTCCATCGTATCATTCATAGGGACATCGCCCGTTGTTTCCGCCAACTTTTGACAAAGTGCCAACAAATCAAAAAATAGTTGGTCAATATCAGCTTCCAAAGAGCGTTGCTCAATGTCTCCTAAAGATAATTGATTGATGAGAGCTAGGTGGCGAGTTCTTAAATTGGCAGCAATGCGGCGGTAACCGCGACGATTATCTAATAATGCCTGTTGGATAGCATCATGGAGTTGGTCTGTGATACCATCTAATGCAGAGACAATCAGTACCAATTTCCCGCGAGCTTGATGCTCTTGTTGTACAATTTGAACGAGCTGTTTCAGTGCTGCCGGGGTTCCCACCACCGAGCCGCCAAATTTCATTGTAAGCGTGCCCATGCGTTACGGCCTCTTTCGCGGTTGTGTATGGCTGTGTTTTTGTTTACAGTAAGCCAATATTTGCGCCGTTCATATTAAATGGCATCCTGCTATACATTGCAAGATTGACTTTTCTCAAGCATATTTTTTATGATAAACGTGAGTTATTTTAGTTAAAAGGTGTTAAAGTACCTATGGAAATCGAAAAATCGTCGGAACAGCCACAATATAAAGTTGCTGGTGTCCGTTTTCACAAAGTTGGCAAGCTCTATCATTTCGATTACAGCGATTATCCCGATTTGCAGCCGGGTGATTATGTCATCGTAGAAACCTCGCGTGGTCGCCAGATGGGGCAGGTCATGGGGTTCGCTGTAGTTGATAATTCCGAAGAACGCGAACATCTCCCTATTTTGCGCCCTGCCACCCCCAGAGACCTCGCCCTGCGCCAACTTTGGATAGAACGCCAGCCAGAAGCTTTAGAAACTTGTCGTGAATTTGCCGAAAAGCTGGGCGGCTATGAGGGCGTCAAGTTTGTGGCGGCGCATTATAACTACGACGGCTCTATGATAACCTTTTTGTGTAGTGCAGAGCAAAAAATCAATACAGCCCGCCTTTGGAACGAGCTTAGCCGTCATTTTGATGCGAAGGTTGAAATTCGGCAAATTGGCCCCCGTGATGTCGCTAAATTGCTGGGAGGCTATGGCGCTTGTGGCGAAACACGTTGTTGCAGCACCTTCTTAACGGACTTCAGTCCTATCTCCATTAAGATGGCGAAGATGCAAGGGATTTCGCTCAATCCTTCAGAAATTACAGGCATGTGCGGGCGTTTACGCTGCTGTTTAGTCTATGAATACGAACAATATGTCGAGGCACGCAAACAGTTGCCCAAACGGGGGAAACGGATTGGCACGCCTTTTGGTCAAGGGCGCGTGATTGATGTTCATCCGCTCCAAGATGCGGTCACTGTAATCATCCCTAATGAAGAGGGGGCAGACGTGCGAAAATGGGTTCATAGAGAAGATATTATCCCGCTCGATGAGCTAGAATCCCTAGCACGTAAAGCGAAAGAACCTTGCACAAAGCACGGTGATGGTGATTGCGATTGCGGCCTTCCCCCCGGCGCACGCCGTGCAGATAGATAAGGGGAGTGCATGGCAGAAGAAAAACAATCTTTGCGAGTATTAGGCGTTTTTGCCCATCCTGACGATCCCGAATTTTTTGCTGGCGGCACATTTGCCCGTTGGGTTGCACATGGTGCAGAGATTACCTTTGTTCTGGCAACCAGTGGGGATAAAGGCAGTGACGACCCTAATATGACGCATGAAGAACTGGTTGCGATGCGCGAAGAAGAGGAACGCCGCGCCGCTGCTGCGCTTGGGGTGCAGGATGTCGTTTTCTTGCGCTATCCCGATGGCGAGCTATATCCCACCTTGCAGTTACGACGCGATATTACCCGTATCATACGGCTTAAACGCCCTGATATTGTTGTGACCTGTGACCCTACTGTCTATTGGTATGGCACACGGGCGCTCAACCATCCAGACCACCGAGCGATTGGTGCAGCCACACTAGACGCTGTATATCCAACAGCGCGAGACCGCTTGAACTTTATTGAGCTAGAGCGCGATGAAGGGTTACTTCCGCATAAAGTGCTGACTATTTACATTGCAGGCGCGATGGACTTCACAACAAAAGTAGATGTTACCGATTGGATAGAGGATAAAATTCGCGCCTTGCGTGAGCACCGCAGCCAAATCCCCGATATGGATGCAATGGCCGAACGTGTTCGAGGGCGTTCCCGCGATCGCCAAGCAGCACATGACCAAGTGCGCTACGTCGAGTATTTTCGTGTGATTCAATTAGAACGATAAAACGAGTTTAACTATGACAAAAATTGATTTCCTAGCAGAAGCCCATGCCTTACGTGATGAACTCATTGCCTATCGTAGGGATTTCCATCGCCATCCTGAACTGGCTTTTGAAGAGATGCGCACAGCCGCTATTGTTGCAGAAGCGCTGAGCAAACTCGGCATAGAGGTGCAAACGGGCGTTGGGAAAACTGGTGTCGTTGGCGTGCTAGAAGGCGATGAAGATGGCCCGACGGTGTTGGTTCGTGCTGATATGGATGCCTTGCCTATCCACGAGCAAAATCAAGTCGAGTACGCTTCGGCTGTAGATGGCAAAATGCACGCTTGCGGGCATGATGGGCATACCGCTATTGCTTTAAGCGTCGCCAAATTGTTTTCTAAATATCGCTCCCAAATCAAAGGGCGTATTAAATTTGTCTTCCAACCAGCGGAAGAAATTGGCGCGGGCGCTAAAGCGATGATTGCGGATGGTGTTTTGGAAAACCCCCGTCCCGATGTCACTCTAGGATTGCACCTGTGGAATGAGCGCCCGCTGGGTGTTCTCGGGCTTGCCAGTGGCTATGTTATGGCTGGCTCATCAGAGTTATATATAAAAATAACAGGGAAGGGCGGGCATGGTGCTGCGCCTCATCTCGCTGTTGACCCCATCGTTTGTGGCGCGCATATCGTTACGGCTTTGCAAAGTATTGTCAGCCGAAATGTGCCGCCTTTAGAGCAAGCCGTTGTGTCAGTGACGACATTCCATAGTGGTACTGCGTCCAATATCATTCCTTCTACCGCAGAGCTGTCTGGTACTATTCGCACCTTCAACCCGGAAGTGAGAGACCTCGTTTCGCAACGGGTTCAAGAAATCGTTCAAAACACAGCAACCGCATTAGGCTGCACTGCCGAAATCACCGTCGAACATTCCACCATGCCCGTTTATAACCATCCCGAAGTTGCTGGCCGTCTCAGAAAGATATTCGCCCAATTTATAGACGACAGCCAATTTGATACAGAAGAGCGCACTATGGGGGCGGAAGACGTAGGCCTCTTTATGCAAGACATCCCCGGCATGTTTTTCTTCGTTGGTTCGGCAAATGAAGAACGCGACCTCCATTATCCCCATCACCATCCGCGCTTTGATTTTGATGAAGAGGCGTTACCCCTCTCTGTTGCGCTGATGTCTGCGGCAATTGCTGATTATGTTCTATCGGAGGTGTGATGACTGAGCCCATTTTGCGGTGGTATGCTGGGCGTGGTTGGCTCGTGCTCTCTGGTGGGAATACTGCTGGCAGCCCTCTCCGCGCCCAAGCTTTAGAGCGCGCTATAGCGGCAGATGCCGGCGTAGTTTATTTGACCTTAAATCCCGATGATACATCCGTTTTGGATGATTTGGATGACTTGGGCGCGCCGACGGGATACACTCCCGACCTACTGCGAGAGCCTGATGAAGTGATTGAACGCCAGATTCAAGAAGCCAGCATGGTGATGATTGAAGGTGCTGATAACCCGTTGGCCTTGAAAGGCATGCTCAGCGGACCAGTCCTGAATGGCGTCAAGGCTGCATTAGAAAATGGGGCTATTGTGTTTGCAGAAGGCCTTGCTGCTCATGTCTTAGGGGCATTAGTAATTACCCCGCAAGGGCTTGTGAAAGGCGCTGGTTTAGTAGAAAACGCCTTAATCCTGCCTGCAATGACTAGTTTGACGGAATCGCCAACTGCTCATAAAGCTTTGGTTGCCCATCCAGATATACTCGCCATCAGCATTGCACGTGGTTCAGCGTTGGCGTTAGGCTCGCAAAATCGCCTTGAAACATGGGGTCAACGACAGATAACAATCACGCTTGGCCAGCAAAATAGCACATCCTAAACCTTATTACACCTTTAGCATGGCGTAAGTTGCGGTAGAATAGGGCGGGTAATGAACAACATCAAGGGGAGTAGACCATGCCCGTAACGATACTCATTGGCGCACAATGGGGCGATGAAGGAAAAGGTCGTATTGCAGATTACTTGGCCTCTAAGTCCGATATTGTGGCGCGCTATGCTGGTGGTGATAACGCCGGCCATACTATTTTTGTGGGCGGCGAGATTTTTAAGCTCCACCTCATCCCTTCCGGAATCTTACACGAAAATACGGTTTGTGTTTTGGGAAATGGCATGGTTATCAACCCCGTTAACCTTGTTCACGAAATTGATAACCTCGCCAAACTCGGCGTGGAAATGACACCAGACCGCCTGCTAATCAGCGACCGCGCACATATCATCACACCTGCCCATATTGCGCTGGA
>WGEI01000240.1 GCA_015492875.1 Anaerolineae bacterium
CGGGGTCAAGGGGGCTTCGCTCCCTTGCAGGGTGCGGGACAGCGTCCCGCGTAATAGTCAAATGGGGGCTGGTTGCCCCCATACCCCCACTTTAAGGACTAGCGTCCTTAAAAATCCTGTTAAGGGATAGTATCAAACATGGCGCTAGGTCGAACTGCCGCAACCGCTCACCTTTATCCCATTTTGCGAACGCAAAGCGTTCGCCTAACGGGGTCGAGGGGGCTTCACTCCCTTGTGGGAGCGCGAGGGCGAAGTCCTCGCAAACCAACAACTTTGGCATGGGGCAGCGCCCCACGCAACAGCCTACTCTCCATCACCCTCCAGCCACGACGCCATGTAATCCGGCTTCTCCAGTTCCAGCGCCGCCGTCGTCACATGCAAAGGATGGAACGTATCCACCATCACCGCCAGCTCCTCCGTCTTCTCCTTGCCAATACTCGCCTCAGTCGCCCCCGGCTGCGGACCATGCGGCAAGCCCGTCGGATGCAGCGTAATGTCATAGCGCTCAATCCCCTTGCGCGACATGAAATTGCCATCGCAATAGTAAATCACCTCATCGCTGTTGACATTGCTGTGATTATAAGGCGCGGGAATGCCCTGCGGATGGTAATCGAACAGGCGCGGCACAAACGAACACACCACATAATTCCAGCCCTCAAACGTTTGGTGCACTGGTGGCGGCTGGTGTACGCGCCCCGTAATCGGCTCAAAATCGTGTATGTTGAAAATCCACGGATAGAGATAACCATCCCACCCCACCACATCAAACGGATGGTGGTCGAGCACATGGCGGCTGATGCGGTCGCGCACCTTCACCCGTACCTCAAACTCGCCCCGTTCCGTCGAAGTCTCTAGCTCCTGCGGCACTCGTATATCACGCTCACAATAAGGCGCATGTTCTAAAAGTTGACCAAACTTGTTCATATAACGCTTTGGTGGCGCAATCTGCGATTGGGATTCCAACGTGAAGAAACGCGCCTCCGCCGTATCAAGTTGTAACTGCCACGTTGTGCCATAGGGGATGATGATGTAATCCCCCACCTCGAAGGGCAAACGCCCAAACTGCGTCCGCAATACGCCACGCCCCTCATGCACAAACCACATCTCATAAGCCTGGGCGTTGCGATAAAAATAACGCATGCTCTCCGTTGGGCGGCTGACGCCCAAAATCACATCGTTATTACCCAGCAAATCGCGCCGCGCCGCCACAGCATCGCCCCCAGCGGGAATATCCGCCGTAGAAAAAGCGCGGTGGCGTACTGGCCCAAACTCAGCATATTCTGGCGCCGCTACCCCTAAATCCTCAACTTTCGCCACGCGCGGCGGCAAAAAGTGGTGGTATAAAATCGACTGAATACCACTGAAGCCCTCTAGCCCCATGACCTCTTCACGGTATAAGCCGCCATTGGGCTTTCTAAATTGGGTATGCCGTTTGTGCGGCACTTCCCCTAAACGGTGATAAAAAGGCATCGTACCCTCCCTAAAATAACTCTTTTTCGCCAACTGTATTGCGCAAAACGCCCAGCCGCTCAACCTCTAGCTCAACCACATCGCCCGCTTTCAGCCATGGCCCTTGCGCTTGTGTAACCTCCAATAGACACCCCGTGCCAACCGTGCCGCTGCCGATAATATCGCCGGGATAAAGCGTAGCGTTTTGAGAAGCGCGGGCGATCATCTCACCAAATGACCAGTACAAATCGCCCCAATTCCCCCGTGACCGCTCTACCCCATTCACCCGCGCCGCCATCATCAGGTCATATACGCCCGCATGTCCCGTATGGCGGTCTTGTAACTCATCGGGCGTCACCAAATAGGGGCCAAACGACGAAGCGAAATCCTTGCCTTTGGCCGGCCCCAACCCAACGCGCATCTCCTGCCGCTGAATATCTCGCGCCGACCAATCATTGAAAATCATGAAGCCGAAAATATAGCCCTCAACTTCCGCCACACTGATGTTGCGCCCCGTTTTGCTGATGACACACGCCACCTCTAGCTCATAATCCAACGCCTCACTCTTCGTCGGATATGGGATAACATCATCAGGATGGTAAATGGCGCGATGATTGGAGAAGTAGAAAACGGGCACTTCATACCATTCTTGCGGCACAGGCCGCCCGCGATTGGCGTTAGCCGTCTTCACATGCTGCTCAAAGGCATAGAAATCGCGCAAACTTGGCGGTTGGGAAAGCGGCGCAAACAAACGCACATCATCCAACAGCCACGTTTGCACCGCTTCGCCCCCCCATGTGGGCGAATCGCCTTTGCCCGCCGCTTCGGCATATTGGTATAACGCCGCCGTAAGCGCCTCATCGCCAATCACATCTTGCACGGTCACACCCGCACGGTGACCCACATCATGCACCCGCTCGCCCATGACGACGCCCAGCCGTCGCCCCGCAATGTCACCCGATGGTGAAAAATCGACTAGTTTCATTTGTTGACCCCGTGTGGTGGCTATGGGGCGGACATAGACCAGCCCGCCCCCGCGTCGCTGTTTTAGAGGTTGCCCCGCCGCGCTTGCTCTAGCTCCAGCGCCTCGAATAGCGCCTTGAAGTTGCCCTTGCCAAAGCCACGCGCGCCATGCCGTTGGATAATCTCCACGAAAGCCGTCGGGCGGTCTTGTAGTGGGCGGCTGAACACCTGTAACAGATAGCCCTCGTCATCGCGGTCGACCAAAATACCCAGTTCTCGAATGGTGGCCAAGTCTTCTTTAATCTCGCCGACACGCTCCGGCAGCACATCGTAATACGTATCTGGCACGCGCAAAAATTCAATCCCGCGTGACCGCAAGATTTTCATCGTGGTGATGATGTCGCCCGTGCTCATGGCGATATGTTGCACGCCCGGCGTCATATAATAGTCCAGATACTCTTCAATCTGGCTTTTGCGCTTGCCTTCTGCTGGCTCGTTAATCGGGAACTTCACCCGCCCGTTGCCATTAGACATTACTTTAGACATCAACGCCGAATACTCGGTGCTGATGTCCTTATCGTCAAAGTGCAATAATTGGCGGAAGCCCATCACGTCATGATAAAACTGCACCCAATAGTTCATCTTCCCCAACTGCACATTGCCGACAATATGGTCAATCGCCGCCAACCCCGCGCTTTCGTGCGGCAAATCTAGCGGCTGGTATGAGGGCATAAACGCGCCGTTATAGTCGCTGCGGTCAACGAATACATGCAGCACCTCACCATAGGTATGAATGGCCGCCGTGCGAATGACGCCATACTCATCGGCCTCTTCTCGTGGTGACCATGCTGGCTTTGCGCCGCGTTTGGTCGTCTCTTCAAACGCGCTTTCCACATCATCCACCCCCAGCGCAATGACCTTCACACCATCGCCATGCAGCATTTGATGCGCGGCAATTTCGCTAGTTGGGCGGTAGGGCGCGCTGATGACGAAACGGATTTTGCCGCTCTCCAGCACATACGAGGCGAACTCGCGGTTACCCGTCTCCAATCCCGAATAGGCCACCGGTTTGAAGCCGAACGCCTTCCACCAGTAATACATCGCTTGCTTGGCGTTCCCCACCCACCAGTGGACATGGTCAATCGAATTAATCTTCAGGAAATCCGCCTCTTGGTCCATCGGGCGCTCATCAACTGTTTTTTGCACCATCTCCAAAACCTTCCTCATTTATAGATGCCTTTTACTTTGTGTTGCCCCGCGATGAGGGCGTTATAGCTGCCGTTTCACAGCTTTCGCCAAACGCTCAATCCCTTGCGCAATTTTCTGCGGCGTCACATTACTGTAGTTCAAGCGCATGGTGTTGTTGGCCCCGTCATTAACCGAGAAAGCGCCACCGGGGATATAAACCACCTTGTTATCCAACGCCTCGGGCAATAAATCCCATGTATTGATATGAGGCGGTAACTCTAACCAGATGAATAAACCGCCTTCGGGCTGTGTCCATGTGGCCACCCCGCTAAAATGCGCCTCTAACGCCGCCAATAAGGCCTGCGCCCGCGCTTGATTGGCCGCGTTAAGCTGTTCTAAATGCGGCGGCAAATACCCCCGCGCCAAAAATTCGTGCACCGCCCGCTGTGTCAATGCCGACGATTCCAAATCAAACGATTCCCGCAAACCCGCAATCTTCGCCCCCAAGCCCTCTGGCACAACCATCCACCCCAGCCGCAACGCCGGCGCCAGCATCTTTGAGAACGAACCGAGATAGAAGACATAGCCCGCCTCATCAAAAGCCTTAATCGGCGGCAATGGCTCTCCGCTGAACCGCAACGGCGAATAAGGGTCATCTTCAATGAGGGGGACGTGATATTTAGCTGCCAAATGAGCCGCCCGCTGCCGTTGCGCTAAACTCAAACTCACGCCCAGCGGGTTATGAAAATCGGGGATGAGGACAGCGAGGCGTGGGCGCGGTTCGCTAGCAAAAACGGCCTCCATATCGTCCATATCAGCGCCGCTTTGATGGCTGGTTCTGAAGGGGTTGATAATCATGCCACGCCCAGCCGTCACCAGCTTAATGCCCGTGAAAGTAATCGCTTCGATGACCGCTGTATCACCCGGATTGAGGAACAACCGTGACAGGATAGCCAGCCCGTTCTGATTGCCATTGGTGATATAAATCTGCTGCGGCGTGCACTTCACGCCCCGCTGTTGCATATAATCCGCCAGCCACTCACGCAGCGGCGTATACTGTGGCCTATACTGCAAACTCTGCGCCCCATCGCGCTTCATCACAGCATTCAGGCACTCACGATAAGCCTCTAATGGCAAAAACTCGCTAGCCGGCAGCCCGCCCGCTAACGAAATCATCTGCGGGTCTACCGCATGCGCCAAAAGCTCCCGTATCACCGAGCGCTTCAAATGAGAGGCCTCTGTACTGAGTACATACGTCGTGGTATCGAGCGTGACCATCAGGCAATCCTTTTCGCCTCAACTATTGAATTGTCATCTATCAAACGCACACCCTACGCGCTCAACGCAACGGCAAAGCCGTCGTAGCCTTAATCTCGCTCAGCACCAAGCTCGTTTGAATACGCGCGATATAAGGAATGGGCGTCAACCGCTCCATCAAAAACCGCTGCAAGTCTTCTCGATTGCAAACCGCCACCTTCAACAAATAGTCAATGCTGCCAGTGACATGATGACACTCCAACACTTCGGGCATCTGGCTGATGCGGCGGCGGAAATCGGCGACTTGTTCCGGCTGGTGTACGGAAAGACTCACTTGAATGAAGCAGAGCATGTCATAGCCCAGTTTTTCGCGGTCTAAAATGGCGACATACCCTTGAATGAAACCCAATTGCTCCAGCCGTTTAACCCGTGCATGAACCGCCGGCGGCGAAAGGTTGATGCGGCGTGCCAGCTCGGCATTGCTAATGCTGGAATCCTGCTGTAGTTGTTGAAGTATCGCGCGGTCTGATTCATCCAGCTGTGAATAATCTGTCACACAAAGCCCCTTTTGTCAACAAATCTTCGTTGCTTTTCGCCAATATACAAAATAATTATAAGTGAAAAAGCGCTGTGGCAAAACTTTATTCACCAACGTAAACGTTTAAGCCTATGTCCAATTTCTACAAGCGATTGAAGATACGCGAGATAAATGAATAGAAGTGCATGAGAAAACCCTGCGCCAATAGCCAAATAGGGGCTAACTACCCCCAAACCCCCTGCTTCAGGGCTAATCGTCAAGGCCGATTAGCCTCAAAATCCTGTTGCGGATTATCATCAAACACAGCGCCAGAACGCCCTACCGCAACCGCCCATCCCTCGCGCCAAGTTCACCAGTATCCCATTTTCGGCATGGAGTGCCGAGCAATGGGGTCAAGGGGGCTTCGCTCCCTTGCGGGGCATGGGGCAGCGCCCCATAAAACCAACGTGCGCGAGTTTTATGGGGGTTTAGCACCCACATACCCCTGCTTTAAGGATTGGCGTCCTTAAAAATCCTATTAGGGGATAGTATCAAACACCGCGCTAGGA
>WGEI01000241.1 GCA_015492875.1 Anaerolineae bacterium
CGGCGGGCGATAGGTGAGGCTTTAATGCGCCCTTCTGGTGTGCGGGTAGCACTGCCAGCGCCATTAGTCGTCGCAGGTGCTGGTGTGGGCGCGCTTTGTGTAGTGGGCGCAGCTGCTTCTGTACTGGCGGCGGCAGGTTGTTCGCCCGCTTCACCAATATAGCCCAAGACAGCGCCCTCGCTCAGTTCCTCACCCAGCGCAGCCACTTGCTCCAAAAGCACACCATCCGCCGACGCTTCAACTTCCATCGTGGCTTTGTCGGCTTCAACCTCGACGATCACCTCGCCTTTGCTCACCGTGTCGCCGACCTCTTTCAACCAGTTCAGCACCAGCCCATCGGCTGGCATTTTGATTGCTTCAGCCATCGGTTATAACACCTCTCTCACGGCATTAATCACTTTCTGCACATCGGGTAACGCCATCAACTCAATCTCACGGGCATAAGGCAGTGGCACATCCATCGCTGTCACCCGTTTCACGGGCGCATCCATATAATCGAACGCTTCTTCTTGCAAGCGCGCCGCGATTTCGCTACCGAAGCTATACATCGGCAGGCTCTCTTCCACGACGACGGCGCGGTTCGTCTTGCGGAAGCTCTGTAGCGCCGTTTCCATATCTAATGGCCGCAACCAGCGCATATCGACAACTTCACACTCAATGCCTTCTTTCGCCAGTTGCTTAGCAGCACCTAAACACCACTCTACGCCGCGGGCATAAGTGATTAAGGTGACATCGCCGCCCTCGCGTTTAATATCGGCCTTGCCAACGGGTAGCGTGTACTCTTCATCCGGCACTGGACCCGGCTTGGGATAGAGGGCAATACTCTCGGTGAAAAGGACGGGGTTATCATCGCGGATAGCGGTTTTCAGCATCCCATAGGCATCATATGGGGTAGCGGGACAAGCGACATACAAGCCAGGGAAATGGGCAAAAATCGGCTCTGGTGTATGCGAGTGGGTGGCGGTAGCTTGGTTGCCCCAGCCGCTGGCTGCACGGATGACGAGCGGCACTGTGAACATACCATTGAACATATAGCGAATTTTGGCGGCGTGGTTCACAATTGCATCTAGGGCGAGGAAGGCGAAGTTAATCGTCATCATCTCCGCCACCGGGCGCAAGCCATTCATCGCCGCGCCCACCGCAACGCCAGCAATCGCCATCTCGCTAATCGGCGTATCGCGCACGCGGCGCTCGCCAAATTCATCGATGAAGCCAGCCGTTACGCGGTGTGTACCTTGCCAATAGCCGACCTCTTCGCCCATGACAAATACCCGTTCATCGCGGCGCATTTCTTCTAAAAGCGCCCGCCGCAGCGCCTCGCGCATGGGTAGATTTCGCTGTGCCATTCTACTTTGCTCCTAAACGTAGACGTTGCTAATCAGGTCTTCGTATGTCGGTACGGGGCTGCTTTCCGCATACTCTACCGACGCCGCTACAACGCGCTGCGCTTGATCGATGAGTTTCTTCAGCTCTGGCTCAATGTTTTTATACTTCTTCGTCAAATAGCGCTCCAAAATACCGATGGGGTCTTTATTTTCCAGCCATTCAGTCAGCTCATCACGCAGGCGGGAGTTATATTGACGGTCGGAAACACCGTGCCCACGATAGCGATAAGTAATCGCCTCAATGAGCACAGGGCCATTTTTACGGGCATAGGCCACCGCATCGGTTAAGGCCTGATGAACTTCAATCACATTTTGCCCGTCAATGCGCCCGCCATCTTTAATGCCATAAGCAATAGCGCGCTTGTGCAATTCGGGCTGGCCGCTGGCGCGGTGAGTTTCTGTCCCCATGCCATAGCCATTGCTTTCAATCAGGAATACAACGGGCAAATCCCAAATCGCCGCCATATTGACGCCCTCATGGAAATAGCCGTTGTTCGTCGCGCCATCGCCCACAAAGCACAACACGACATTATCTTCGCCGCGATAGTTATCGCTCAAGGCGATGCCAGTCGCTAATGGAATATGCCCGCCGACAATCGCATAACCGCCCCAAAAATTATGCTCACGTGAAGCGAGATGCATAGAGCCACCCTTGCCGCCACTAGTGCCGGTCTTGCGCCCCATCATCTCTGCCATACAGGTGTTGGCATCGACCCCGCGCGCTAGGGCAATGCCGTGGTCACGATAGGCCGTAATCACATGGTCACGCGGCTCTAATGCTGCCAATGCGCCAACGCCAACAGCTTCTTGACCGCTATAAAGATGAAGGTAAACACCGGTAATGCGCTTTTCTTGATAAAGTTGATAACATGTCTCTTCAAACTGCCGAATGAGCACCATTTGGTAATACCAATCCAGCAGCATTTCCTTGTTCGGTTTTGCCATGACAAGCGGCGACTACAGCCCGAACTCGGCCTGCGCCTTACTCCTTTCCAGCCTAAAAATGTACCCTCTCCAATAGTGTACATTCATGATATGCAATTGTTCAGCGACGTAGATACAAACTTAAATTCACATATCAGTTAGCGTCCCCATTCTACCTGTAGCTAGGCGCAGGGTCAAACATTGGTAAGAATTCGTTTAGCTGTAGGATGTACAAATACACCCTTTTACACCAACACAAGAAGCAAGCTGAAGTGTCGTTTTTACTCACTATAGCGCAATTTTGCGATGCGGCATATGCTATTGATGGGACAAGGTTTTACCTAAGGAGAAGCGCTATGAAACGTCTATTCCTACTCTGTACATTTTTGCTCTTCTTGGTACAGTACCAGCCCGTTTTGGGGCAAGATTGTGCGGATGCCCTCCCTCCGCAGCTTGCAGTCGGGCAAAGTGGCCTCGTCCGCTTCACCGATGGCCAACCCTTGAACGTGCGGGACGCCGCTTCTTTATCAGGACAAGTTGTTGAACGCATCCCCGAAGGCGAGGGCTTTACGGTATTAGATGGCCCCCAATGTGCCGATGGCATTTACTGGTGGCGCGTGTGGGTCACGAATACCGGCACGGTCGGCTGGATAGCGGAGGGCGTCGATGGTGTCTATTTTGTTGAGCCGCTGAATACCGCCTCTTCCGTGCAACTCCCCGATGAAGCGCTATTGGTAGCACGGCTCGATAATGGCGCATTAACGATGTTGGCTACTGACCTTCAAGTATTGAACGATTTTCCCCCGAATGGCGATGAGTTAATCGCCCTATCCGACCGTTATGCCTATGTTTACGC
>WGEI01000242.1 GCA_015492875.1 Anaerolineae bacterium
GCGCATGAGATATACCATATTCATCAGCAAATCGCCAAAGTCCATAGCGTTGCTGGCACGCAAAAGTTGTTGGTAGGGCGCATAAACGCGGGCGACTATTTCGCTGGTATAATCGACGGGGATAAAATCCTCTGGGCGGATAAGTTCGGTTTTAGCGCGAGCAATAGCGGCAACTATCCCACGCGGGCTGATACGCTGGTTGTCGATATTGAGGCGAGAGAGCACACGCTTCACGGCGGCGATTTGGTCATCGTTATCATAAATGACGAAAGCGGGGGTATAGGGCGGAATGGCATCTGCTTCGCGGCGCAATAGACGGGCACAAGTGGCGTGAAATGTGCCGAGTTGCACACCATAAAGGCGCTCGCCAAGCAGTTGGCCAGCACGTTGACGCATTTCTGCGGCGGCTTTATTGGTGAAGGTCACGCCCATGATATGCTGTGGCCAAACGCCCATCTCGCGGATAAGGTAAGCCACGCGGTGGATGAGCACGCGTGTTTTACCACTGCCGGGGCCAGCGAGAACCAGCGTAGGCCCTTCGCCTGCGGTCACCGCCATACGCTGCTGTTCGTTCAAGCCCTGAATTAAATCGCTCGCCATAAACGCCCTCTTTGTGTTCTCATATTCTCTGGGCTATTGTAGCAGATTATATGGCTCAAGTAGCCCTCGCCCCCTTCGCAACGCTTCCCAAATCGAACTCGCACCAGACTATAACCCCAGTAGATAGCGCGGCTATCCGCATCCCTGTACACTGAATTTAAGAGTATTACATACGCAAGTTATTTTTAGAGGCACAACCTGATGATACAAAAAGCATGGTTTCGCCTACTGTTCCTCATTCTGTTGTTGAGCATTTTAGCGCTCTTCGCCCTGCCAGCACCAGCCCAACAAACAGGCACAACCTGTATTGCCTACCATACGGTGCGGTATGGTGAAAACCTGTTCCGCATTTCGCTTAACTATGGCGTTTCGATGAATTTAGTTGCGGCGGTCAATGGCATCACCAACCCAGCCCGCATTTTTGCAGGCGATACACTATGTATCCCCGCCAGCGGCGCTACTAGCTTCATCATCGAGCCTATCAACTCGACCACAGCCGCCGTTAGCGTGGGCTTCGGCAATACGGGCAGCACCTTCACCACAGCAACCACCACGTCCAACAATGAGGCCGTCACCGAGAATTGGTGCTATCCGGGCCAGCCATGGGGGGATGGGCGCTGCAACGTCACCGATACTGCCTTGCGCAATTACATGTGGGAATGCGGCTGGTATAACGCCCATAACATCCCAACGGTGCAATGCGGCACGCAACAGGTCGATATGACACAGGTTTACCGGGCGGGCTGTGATATAGTCGTGACAGCGCCTATATTGGCCGATGTCACCGATGCCATTGAACAGCTCACGGCAGAAATTTTGGCAGATAGCAGTTGCGCAACGCAAGCCCCCTTGATCGTGCACCATAACCCGCCCTCTCCAACGGCAACACCGTAATGCTCCTCCAACATTATGACTGAAAAATACGGGTGAGGCTGTGTGCCTCGCCCGTTGTGTTTTTACATGATGATTACTTGTCGATTGGCTAACGGTGGGCGGGGGATGGAGTGATGAGCGGCAAATCGTGATATGATGAATTTAATGAAGAGGTGTGGGAAAAGGTCTAGTATTATGAATCGTCGGATAGGCAAGCGCGCTTTATACAGCGTGTGTTTTTTATTGATATTACTACTCTCAACGACAGGTATCGCACAAAATGGGGTAGAAGTTTCTGGCACATTGACAGCAGAACAACCCCAGCTCAGTTATACATTCGCCGCCGATGCAGGCCAAACCGTCAATGTAGAATTAACAGCACTCACACCCAACATGGCGCCATTTTTCTTTGTGAATGGCTCGGCGGGCAACCTCGTTCGGGCGGTAGGTAATCCAGAACTACTAAGCAGCCTGCAAGATAGTTTCATTGTCTCCGAAATGGATAGTTATACCATCATCATCGGTACAACTAACCGCATCTATGGCACGTTCTCGCTACGGGTGACTGTTTCTAACGGGGGGCTACCCCCTGTTGGTGAACAACTCACATGCCCTACATTGGTGGAAAATGTCGTAGAGTTGGTTGACGATACCTGTCAAGCCACCGGGCGCAATCAGGCGTGTGTTGGCCATTTGGCAGTAGATGCAACATTCCGACCTGGCAGTGCCGTGACGAGTTTCCAGCAGGAGGGCGACATCATCGACCTATTGCGCTGGATAGCCTGACCCTTAGCCCGATGGATTTAGTGAATGGCATGTGGGGCGTGGCACTATTGCGCGTACAGGCCAATTTGCCGGATACCCTACCGGGGCAAAACGTCACCATGCTGCTATTTGGCGACGTTGCCATAGAAAACGCAGGTGGCACACGCGCCAGCATCACACAAAGGATTATAGCCAATACCAATCTCAATGTGCGCGGAGGGCCAGGGACAACATATGCCATTTTGGGCGTGTTGGGGAGCGGCCAAAGAGCAGTAGCTGATGGTCGCACATCCGATAGCCGTTGGCTACACATTCAACGTGATGAAGGCTCGGCGGGGTGGGTGATTGCCAACGCCATCACAGCCACGGGCGATATAAACCAATTGCCCGTGATTGGCGCAAATGAAAACCCAGAACGGCGCTATGGCCCCATGCAAGCCTTTTACTTCCGCAGTGGCATCGGCGATGCTGGCTGTGATAACGTCCCCGCCAGCGGTATGCTCATCCAAACGCCGCAAGGCGTGGGCGAAATAGAGCTACTGGTCAACGAAGTGCGCGTTTCGCTCGGCTCTACGGTATACCTAAGCGCAAAGCCGAACCAAGCCCTCACGGTGGGCACGCTAGAGGGTCATGCCACGGTTGAAGTCAATGGCATCACCCAAACCGCTATTGCAGGTACACAGGTTCAAGTGCCTGTTGGTGAAGATTTGCGCCCAATCGCGCCACCGCTACCGCCAGAACCATTGGATACGTCCATTATTGGCCTTGCGCCAGTGGAAGCGTTGCCTGTGCCCGTCACTATTCCGCCGCCCATTCAGCCACCCCAACCCACTGCCACGCCAGAAAGCATCATTTTGCCAGAATTGCCGACAAGTGGGGCGTGTGTCATCGCCACAGCCAACCCGATATTTGTCAATGTGCGCAGTGGCCCCAGCACATCGTTCTCAACGGTTGGGACAGGGCTAAATCCGGAGCGCATATATAACGTGATAGGCCGAAC
>WGEI01000243.1 GCA_015492875.1 Anaerolineae bacterium
CTAACCCCAATGTTCGCATCGCTGGATTCAGCGCCTTAGGCATTTTCCTATTGGCTTTGCCGTGGCTGATTGGCCCATTCTTAAGCGAAGTCGCTGACCAAGTTGGGCTATATATCCTTATGGGGCTGGGGCTAAATATCGCAGTTGGTTTGGCCGGCTTGTTAGATTTGGGATATGTGACCAATTTCGCCGTTGGTGCTTATGTGATGAGCATTTTGACATCAACGGGGCTATTGGGGCTACCTAAACAACTTGCTCAGCTAGGTATCGCAACCGATGCTAGTTTTGTGTTCTGGACAGCATTACCGATTTGCATCATAGCTGCCATGATAACAGGTTTTATCTTCGCTGTACCTGTTTTGCGTATGCGTGGCGATTACCTCGCAATCGCTACACTCGGCTTTGGTGAGATTATTCGCTTACTCGCCCTCTCAGACTGGCTGAAACCGGTTATTGGCGGCGCACAAGGGATACTGGACGTACCTAAACCCATCTTTTTCGGCACAGCACTTGTAGACCCACAGCAGATTTACTATATTCTGCTTGGCGCTTGCTTGCTCGCGCTTTTCGTTTCCATCCGGTTGAATAATTCCCGTATCGGTCGCCAATGGATGGCTATTCGTGAGGACGAAGATGTAGCGGCTGCTATGGGCATCTCCACCGCTCGCTCGAAGCTATTAGCCTTCACCCTAAGCGCTGCCACCGGTGGCCTTGCTGGTGGTATTTTCGCCGCTAAAGTTGGCACAGTCTTCCCGAATTCATTTACGTTGCTGGTTTCCATCAATGTGTTGAGCCTTATCATTGTCGGCGGAATGGGAAGCATTCCGGGCATTGTGCTTGGTGCTCTTGTCCTCATTGGTATGCCCGAACTGCTCCGTGAATTCTCTGAATTCCGCCTTCTGCTATATGGTGCCTTGCTCATTGTCATGATGCTTGCCCGGCCAGAGGGCTTATGGCCATCTGCCGTTGTTAGGAGGGAGATACGGGGTGATGAAGATATTGAAACGGCAAAACAGGCTAGATTAACCGAAGAACAGCCTGCAGCTGCAACAGATTAGAAAGGGGCACACCAATGACTGAATACATTCTCTCATCACGGGGCATGACCAAACGCTTTGGTGGCCTAACAGCGGTTGATCATCTAGATTTCAGTATCCCACGCGGAGCAATTGCCAGTATCATTGGACCAAACGGTGCAGGCAAAACCACGTTCTTCAACTGCATCACGGGTTTCTATCAAATCGATGAAGGCGATTTAATCTTTGATGGCCGCCGCTTAAATGGCAAGTCTGTTGACCAGATTGCGCGAGCAGGCATTGCAAGGACATTCCAGAACATCCGCTTATTCAACAACATGACCGCCATTGAAAATATCATGGTTGGGCAAGAGACATACTTGCGTTCTACATGGATAGGCGCAATTTTGGGTACGCCCTATACTGTTGCCGAAAATCACCAATCTGAAGAAGACGCGCGTCAGCTCTTACATTTTGTGGGCTTAGCAGGTAAAGGCGATTTGTTAGCTAAAAACTTGCCCTATGGTGACCAACGCCGTTTGGAGATTGCCCGCGCGCTCGCTGGTAAGCCAAAGCTATTGCTATTAGACGAGCCTACGGCAGGTATGAATCCGCGCGAGACGGCAGAAACAACAGCATTCATCAAGCGGTTACGCGATGAGCTTGGTATCACAATCGTCTTGATTGAGCATGATATGCGCGTGGTGATGGGGATTTCGGAGCATATTACGGTGCTGGACTATGGCAAGAAAATTGCCGAAGGCACGCCCGAAGAAATTCAAAACAACCCGCGTGTTATTGAAGCTTATCTTGGGCGTGGCGCAGCTGCCAGCGCAAAAATCAGCATAGATTAAGACCTAACACATCACCCGCATATTTCAAAATGTGCGGTATGTGAGGAGAAGGCTTTATGTCATTACTCGTAGTTGATAACGTTCATGCTTATTATGGCAATATCCACGCTCTCAAAGGCATTTCTATCAACATTGAACAGGGCGAGATAGTTTGTCTCATCGGTAGTAACGGCGCGGGTAAAACGACCACATTACGCACGATTGCTGGTCTTATGCGCCCCCGTGGAGGTAGTGTTTTGCTTAATGGTGAAGATGTTTATTCATACCCGCCGCACCATATTGTGAAAATGGGCATCGCCATGGTGCCGGAAGGCCGTGGGGTCTTCGCCAAAATGACCGTTCGCGAAAATCTAGAAATGGGCGCATTTCACCGCAATGACCGCAACGGCATTCGGCAGGATATTGACTATGTCTTCAACCTGTTTCCACGCTTACAAGAACGGCAGAGTCAATTAGCTGGCACAATGAGCGGTGGCGAACAGCAAATGTTGGCGATGGCGCGCGCGTTAATGTCTCGCCCTAGTGTGCTGCTCATGGATGAGCCGAGTATGGGCTTAGCGCCGGTACTGGTAGACCTCATCTTTGACACAATCCGCGACATTAATGCTAATGGCACAACAATTCTACTCGTAGAACAAAACGCGCATATGGCGCTGCAAATTGCGGCGCGCGGCTATGTGCTGCAAACTGGTGCCATCGTCCTAAGTGGTTCGGCAGATGAATTGCGCCAAGACCCGACCGTTCAGAAAGCTTATCTAGGTATCGACTAATAGATAAACTGACGAACAAAGCCGCTTTGGGGTAGGGGATGTACGCCCTAAAGCGGCTTTACTACTTTTAACGTCCTGTTCAGTGTAACTGTAGCAACCTTTTCTCTTATGGTTATGGTGGCACAAAAGTCACGTTGTTAAACATGATAGAGTTGGCAAAAATCTCCCCGTCCGCAACATATAATCTTGATATGCCGTGCCATATTGCTGCTGTAGTAGCTGTTCTTCAAAGCGCGATTTCAGAGTGAAAAATATGACCATAACAACCCACAGCACTATTACACCTAAATGTCCATTGTATAGCGTTATTCCACCAAAAGCCACCAATACGCCTGTATAAATTGGATGTCGAATACAGCGATAAAGCCCGCTTTGAATAAGTTCAGCTGAGGATTTTGGTGTAGGCACAGCATTGGGTAAATCTCGATTAACCCGCCCATGCTCACCAATGGCTATAAAGACAATTAACGCGCCTAAACCAGCGACGATAATCCCAACGACACGCAATGTCCCTGTTGTGCTATTAGGCAGCAGAAATGCCGCTAGAATGTGCACACTAAAAAGCCAGAACTGAATAGCCACATACAAAAAAGCCTTGTCAATCATCAGATATTTCTCCTCAGCGAACTACAATTGCACTCTATGATAACCTGTACCAACCCCGACAAGCACAACGAAGTCACTATCCTTGATTTTTTGCTGTAAGCCCAATTCTACAATAATGGCTTGGTCAGCGCTTTGCACAATGTATATTCACATCCAGTAACTGTATCTTCTAACCCAGCAACGTGCCAATCATGGCACAAAATTGGCATGTATTTTTCAGTGTTTTACCCAATAGGATGCGTTACATTCAACAAAACACCCTTTAACATTTTGATGGAGTAAAAAACATGCAATTTATCCCAACAGAACACCCGCACCGCCGCTATAATCCATTAAAAGGTGAGTGGGTGCTTGTCTCGCCTCATCGGACTAAGCGCCCGTGGCGAGGCCAAGTTGATAAAGTAAACAACGAACGGCGGCCAATATTCGACCCCAAATGCTACCTTTGCCCAAATAATGAGCGCGCTGGTGGTATCAAAAATCCTAACTACACCGAAACATATGTATTTACCAATGATTTTGCAGCTATTTTGCCCGACACACCGCCGTATTCAAATGATCATCCGCTGTTCAAAGACCATAGTGTGCGGGGAACTTGTCGGGTAATTTGCTATTCGCCACGTCACGACCTTACGTTGCCAGAAATGCCGTTACCTACAATTCGCCAAGTGGTTGATTTATGGGCAGAACAAGTCACAGAGTTGGGGAAAATCTATCAATGGGTGCAGGTGTTTCAAAATAAGGGGGCACAAATGGGCGCAAGCAATCCGCATCCACATGGCCAAATCTGGGCGAGCGATTTCCTCCCGAACGAAGTAGCACGAGAACACCGCCAGCAACGTACTTATTTTGAAAAGTTCGGCAGGCCGTTACTGGTTGATTATGTTCAGCTTGAGATTGAGCGCGAAGAGCGTATCGTTGTTCAAAATGAATACTGGCTTGCGTTAGTACCATATTGGGCGGTTTGGCCATTTGAGACAATCGTTATCCCACGACGCCATGTATTGCGGATACCTGACTTGAATGAAAGCGAGAGAGGTGCTTTAGCTGATATACTCAAACGCTTGCTCACAAAATATGACAATCTCTTCGAAATAGAGTTCCCATATTCTATGGGCTGGCATGGCGCACCGTTTGGAAATGAGGATTATCAGCACTGGCAGTTGCACGCCCACTTTTATCCGCCGCTATTAAGAAGCTCAACTGTGCGAAAATGGCTAGTTGGCTACGAAATGTTGGCGGAAGCACAGCGCGACTTAACCGCAGAACAAGCAGCCGAGCGGCTCAAAAGCCTATCGGAAACCCATTTTAGAGCATGCTAACCCAAAATAGTCGCCCAAAGTGGGCGGCTCGATTTATTCTTCACAATTAATCGGACGCTCTGGCCATGAATCAATATTCACAGTCATCCCCAAATATGGCGAAGGGTCTAGCGTATTGGCTAGTATCGCCTCATTTTTGAAACTGCCGTCGGCTTCACTCAGCACTATGCTAAAATGCACATGAAGGCCAACAGGGGGGCCTGAACCCGCAAATTCACCCTGATAGCCCAATAAATCGCCTTGTTTCACGGGTTTATCATAAGTACCCGGTGGAAAATCAGCCACAATATAAGATTCCGAACCATCACGTGCGCCCATATGCGTATAATAAGTCCATATGGTACGTCCAGCTTGTAATGGGTCATCATGGCGGATAATTACTGTGGCGAACCAATCTTCCAAGCGCGTCAGCCAACCATCATAGGCAGCGTATACTGGCACCTCTCCCGGTGCACCATCGCCAAAAATATCTATAGCAGTATGCCGCCGAAAAATGTTATATGGGCCAATTGGGTCACGATATAAAAGGCCAATAAAACCATCAGAGGGCAAAATAAATGGGGCATTGGGACATGCTTCACCATTACGAACAGTCGTTAATCCGGGTCGTACTGATGTATCAGTGAACCATGCCCGAATTGGCCCCGCGCTATTGGATTGAGTAAGACTTAATAACCGCAAAATCGTTGGCGCAGCAATAACCAACAGGCCTAAACCAGCTATGGCGATGATTGCATATCCCCACATAGGTAAGCTCTTCAACCGCTTCATTCCATATCCTTTTTTCAGCATAGCCGCGACATTGTAACGGAGAAAGTACATTCCCTCAAGTTTTTAGATTATTCCTACGTAGGGGGTGTAACTTAAAATGGTATGCGTCTATAAGCTTGACAAATGTCTATACATCGCTTAGATTTAGGTTTGTCTAAAATTTTTGCTCAACTGCCTAAATACTGAGTTTAAGTGGTTGAAACTCTTGGAGAAAGATATGAGCAAGCGCTGGATATATGTACTCGCCACCATTCTTATAACGATTATTCCTTTCACCAGTACAACCGCACAGGAAACTGAAGATGACAAACCCACCATCGTCGCTACAACAACGCAAGCCGCCGACGCCTTGCGCATTATCGCTGGCGATTTAGTGAATATCGTTCAGCTTATGGGGCCAGGGGTAGACCCGCACCTTTACCAACCCACAGAAGCGGATGTTCAAGCAATGAGTACAGCAGACGCAGTTTTGTATAGTGGGTTGCGTTTAGAAGGGCAGTTTGATGCCGTTTTGGAAGCCTTAGGCCAAACCACCATTTATATCCACGCTTTGGCAGAACCCGTCTATATTGCGGGGTTTGTTCTGGAATGGGTGCCAACTCAAGCAACACAGGGGACAGAAGACCCGCACTTCTGGTTTGACCCGCGCAATTGGCAACTTGCAATAGACGGTGTCGCAGAAATGTTATCCGATTTAGACCCCGATAACGCTGTAATATACCGAGCTAATGCTGACGCATATATTGCACAACTGGACTTGCTGTATGAATGGGGATTAGAAGCCCTATCACAAATTCCTGAAAAACAACGTGTTCTGGTGACCTCCCATGACGCATTCCAATACTTCGGTGATGCTTTCGGGTGGGAAGTGCGCGGGTTACAAGGTATAAGCACACAGGATGAAGCTGGCGTTGCGGATATACAAGAGATTGCCGAATTTGTCGTCGAGCATGAAATTCCCGTGATGTTTATTGAGAGCAGTGTGCCGCCGGATACCATCGAGGCAGTGCAAGAAGCGGTGCAATCTCGCGGTGGAAAAGTGAACATTGGCGTGCGAGTTTTGTTCTCCGATGCAATGGGAGAAAT
>WGEI01000244.1 GCA_015492875.1 Anaerolineae bacterium
AATTTGCTGCTGGCCTCAGAGTTTACATACTTAAGATACCAGGAGATAAGCAGCGATAGGCTTAGCCTTCGCCACCATCTTCGCCTTCCATATTGTCTTCCATCATTGCAGGGGTCCAGACGACGGACGGGGGCCAATTGCCATCTATAACCTCGGCTTCGGTAATTTGGAAGATACCTAGCGCTTCACCAGTGGCGCAGTCGCCAGTTTCGCTACAGGTTAGTGTACCGGTGAGGCCTTCGTAGCCTTCGGTTGCGGTAATTGCATCGCGTAGCGCCTGGCGCCCGATAATGAGCGTGCCGTCATCTTCGACAATAGCAACCTCTTCGATAGCGTTGAACAGGATGTTGGTAGCATCGTAGGCATGGGCATGGAAACCGCTTGGCGGGGTGCCGCCGATAAGCTCATCCCAGCGCTCTAGGAAGGCATCATAGGCTTCACCGCTGAGGAATGGGCCAGAGAGGTACATGCCGATACCAGCTTCGCCAGTGTTCTCGGGGAAGCTATCGACTAACAGGCCATCCGCGCCCATGAGAATAGTATCTTCTAGGCCGGGAATGTTGACGGATTGAGCAGCGATAAAGTTGCCCTCAGGTTCGAAGATTGGGAAGTACAGAACATCAGGTTCTGCCGCACCAACCTCAGTCAGGATAGCGGTCATGTCAGTGTCGCCAACGTTAACCGCGCCTTGGAAGACAACCTCGCCACCGAGTTCTTCAAATACCTCCGCCATCACTGATTGCAGGCTTTCCGCATAAGGGCTGCCGTCGTGAATGGTAGCCAATGTGCGGGCGCCTAACTCGTTGTAAGCGAATGTAGCGGCAACTTTGCCCTGGAACAAGTCGTTGTGCGCAGTACGGAAGTAACCGGGTTCCCAAATACCACCTTCTTCTTCGTTATCACTAGTTAAAGTAGGGGCGGTATTTGATGGTGAGAGCATAACTAGACCGGCGGAGCTGATAATTGGCAGAGCGGCAGCAGCGGCGCTGGAGCAGTTTGTCCCGATAACGCCGAGCACGGTCTCATCAGCGGCGACACGTTGGGCTGCGGCTTGACCACCTTCAGCGTTACACAGTGAATCTTCACCTGTTAGCTCAATTTCGTGGCCAAGAAGCTCGCCACCACGGTCTTCGATAGCAATTTGAATACCGCCAAGCGAATCTTCGCCAAGGAAGGACGTCGCGCCGGAAATCGTGAGCATGTAAGCAATGTGTACTGGCTCATCAGGGCCAATAACCACGCAGCCAAGCTCATCTTCACATTCCTGCGCAGTAGCAAATGGCACAGCTGTGATAAGCAGTGCAAGCAATAAAACAATAGTTAATAGTCGTTTCATCGTGTATCTCTCCAACAACACTAGATTGAGGTAAAACAACAAGAAAATAGTGCATCAGGGGGGTATTAAGTAACTCATTCCCCACCCTCTTGCAACTCGCGCCCATATTATAACGCAAACTTTTCGATTAGCGAGTTTTTGCCAATATTTTGGGAAAATTGCCTGATTGGAAATTATCAAATACAAACGGCGGATTAAATCGGACATTCTCTATGTTGGTTGGTGTGCTATTGGGTAGATAAGCGGGAGTGTACAATATCATAGCTGAACCAGCCCACCCCCAAAAGGACAAGCCCAGCCCCTGCGGCAATAATACCATTGCGCCGTTGTTGCAATAGTTCATTGCGTTCGCGGTCAGCATTCAAGAGGGCGTATGCTTGCGTTTCGGGGATTTCCGCCGGTTGGTCGCCTTCGTTATTATGAAATTGCTCTGCTAAATTAACGGATAAACGATTACTTGCATCTAATACCCAGTATCCACCTAAAAAGCCGAGAACAAGACCAATAAGAACACATGCAACTGGGATGGATTGCAAAAAGTCGCGATTAATAATAAAACGCATCGTTGCTCCTTTTAGTACATAATTAAGTATAGCAGCCATTATAGCGAAAGCTTGAATTGGGTGACAAATTTGTTGCAGGAACACATGGTTTGGAGTATAGTTTTAGCAGGCTTAACGTTGCTTTACAAAGCGGACTTAAACGATACACTTCCCAACCTTCATCGCAGCTGTCCTCTACCAATTGAATACTAGGCCAACTTGGCTTGATTAGGGCGTATAAAATAGATGTGGTCCCAATCGGGTGATATGCCCGTGGACAAAAAAGTTTTGTTGTTTTAGGAGGAACTGTATGAACTTCAAACGTCTTATTCCTGTGGTAATCCTGATTGTCGGGGTTGTCGTTTTAGCATTTGGTGTTACTGCTCAGGATTTCCCGGTAGCGGGTAAGTATTTCCTTGTTTCACATGGTGGCCCAGGTAACCCGTTCTGGAACGTGGCTATCCAGGGTATGGAAGATGCTTGTGCGTTCTTAGGGGCGGAATGTCAATGGTTAGGTGACGAGACCTTCGGGTTTGATAACATGCCTGGCTATATGGATGATGCGCTAGCCGCTGGTGCCGATGGCATTGGTATTACGGCTGCCCGCCCAGAAGCTGTTGAAGAAGGGGCACTGCGCGCGATTGAGCAAGGTATTCCTGTGATTGCCTTCAATGCACCCGATACCCGTGAAAATCCCATTCCGTATTTGTTTTACATTGGTGGCGATGAGTTCCTTGGTGGTGTGGCCGTTGCCGAGCAGATGCTGGCCTATGCCGAAGAAACAGGCTTCGAAATTGATAAAGCTATCTGCCCGATTCAAGAACCCGGTCATACTGGTCTAGAAGCACGTTGTGCTGGTTTCCGCTCGGTGATGGAAGAGGCTGGTGTAGCAGTAGAAAACTTGGCGACTGATAACGATACCAGCATCACTTCCGGCATTTTGACCGATTACTGGCTGGCCAATCCAGATTTGGATGCGGTTTTCTCGCTTGGCCCCTTGCCGTCGGATGCTTACTATCAATTCCTCGATGAGAACGGCATTGACCCAAGCACTATGCTACACGGCACATTCGACCTCAGCCCAGCGATTATCGATGCCATCCTTGATGGCCGCACTTTAGTCGCTATCGATCAACAGCAATACCTACAAGGTTTTGAGACAGTTATGTGGCTGTACTTGAACCATAACTTCGGTTTACGCCCGGCTAACGATATTCTGACAGGACCTGGTTTGGTAACTGCTGATAATGCTGAGCAAGTGAAGGCGCTCTCCGGCACATATCGCTAGATTGCGATGATGACCTAAGCTAAATTGTTTCGGAGGGGAAATTTCCCCTCCGAGTTCGATTAAGCTACCTAACAGATAAGGCACACGGTGATAATGGCGAATGGGATGAGGGGCTGCCGCTCCTTTTGATACATTACATGGCAAGGGAGGAGCAATATAATGACAGAGACTGTGGCTGGTGGACCAAAGGTAAAAGTTAAGCTAGAAGATTTGTCATTTTGGCAAACATTGCGTGCACGAATGGCCAACTCTCCTGAAGCGGGCGCGCTCATTGGTTTTGCTTTTGTGTTCTTGTTTTTTGCAATAACAACTCCCACATTTTTCACCCCAGCTTCAATGGCATCTATGCTGACCAAACAGTCGGTACAGGGCATTGTGGCTGTTGGCATCACATTTTTGATGATAGCCGGTGAATTTGATTTATCCGTTGGCTCGATTTTAGGCGTGGCGGGTATCGTTTTCGGTCAATTATTGATTGGTGAAGGTTTATTTGACCCACTGCCCATCGGTATTGCATTTATTGCAGCACTTGGCAGTGGTATTTTGTTAGGTTTGCTCAATGGCGTTATCCTTGTTCTAACGAGAATCCCCTCTTTTATCGTTACCTTAGGCACACTACTCGCTTATCGCGCCTTAGCCCTAACAGCAACAAGCGAAACAGGCATTTTGCGCCTACCACCTGAGCTGCGAGAAAATCCACCATTATTCTTTTTCTCGCCATGGGTAATCGCAGTTATTGCATTGGGGTTAACAATCCTATTTGCGGCGCTGACGTTCATTTTTGTTCGTGGGCGTATTCGTCATTTGAAAGCGAATGTATTGCCATTAGAAAAGATACTGGCTGGATTTACTGGCCTCATTGGTGGGGTAATTACGGCAACCCTCACCATCGTCTTTTTTATGTGGTTTGCTTCAATCTTCCTTGACTTCAGCGCAGTTATAGATATTGATTTTGGCAACTTCAACCAGCCACGAACGCTAGTAGCAAGCTATCCATCTCCAGAAGCCATTCCAGAGGATGCGACAACGGCTATTTTCACATTTTTTAGTGATGGTGAACTCATCCCGAAAGATATGGGGTCATTAATTGAGGTTAGCGCCTTTGATATTATGAATGGCCCATTAACCTTCTTTCGCGATGCCGGTATTGCTGGCAATTTCCGCTCGGTCACCATCTGGTTTTTGCTTGTTGTCATTGCAGTGGCTTTCATTCTCAACCACACCAAGTATGGGAATGCGGTTTTTGCGACTGGGGGCGCGGGTGAAGCGGCACGGGCACAGGGTATCCCTGTTGATAGAGTACGCATCATTAATTTTGTCGTTTGTGGCTTTTTGGCGGCTTTTGCGGCAACGTTAGAATTTGCGCGGCAAGGGTCGGCATCGGGTGACCGTGGTACAGGCTGGGAGTTGGAGGCGATTGCCGCGGCGGTTATCGGCGGCTCTTTGCTCTCTGGCGGTTATGGTAGCATCTATGGGACGCTGATTGGTGTGATTCTCGCCGGTATGTTGAGCACGGGGCTAGTGCAATTGGGCGTGCCAGCAGCAGGCTTTCGCGGCTATATTGGTGTGATTTTGATTGTGGCGGTCGTTATCAATAATCTCGTGCGTCGCCAACGTTAAGGAGCGGATTTTATGAGCGAACATTTACCCGATTTACCACAGGATGAGCCGCTCATCTATATGAAGGATATTCGCAGGCAATTCGGCACAATTGTGGCGCTGGATGGCGTGGATTTTAAGGTTTGGGGCGGCAAGGTTATTGGCTTATTAGGCGATAATGGGGCGGGTAAAAGCACCCTCATTAAAGTGCTTATGGGCGTATATACCCCAACAAGCGGGCAAATTTATTGGGAAGGCCAACCTGTACGCATCAATTCACCGCAAGAAGCGCAGAATTTAGGGATTGAAGCGGTTTATCAAGACCTCGCGCTCATTCCATTGATGAGTATTGCCCGAAATTTCTATTTAGGCCGTGAGCCTGTCCGCCGGCAAATTGGCCCGATAAAAATTCTCGATCAAGAGGCTATGGAAAGACAGGCTGAAGAGGCGCTTCTGGAAATAGGTATTCATATTCGCTCTCCTAAGCATCCTGTTGGCTCGCTCTCTGGTGGTGAGCGGCAATCGGTAGCTATTGGACGGGCAGTTTACTTCGGAAAGCGTGTGCTCATTCTCGATGAGCCTACATCAGCGCTATCTATTGGCGAAACGCGCAAGGTGCTCAATTACACCACCGCAGCGGCAGAACGCGGTATGGGCGTTATTTTCATCACGCACAACATTTTCCATGTGTTCGAAGTGGCCGATATTTTCACCGTGATTTATCATGGACGGAAGGTTGGCGATTTCCCGAAAGAAATGGTTGATCAAGAGACCGTCGCGGAGATGATTATGACGGGTCAAGTGCCGCGGCGATTAGAGAAATATGCGGCAGATGGCGCATCTATTATCGATGATTAAACATCAAGTTAGATAGTAAAGGCGGCTATAGTACACAGCCGCCTTTTTATTTACTCAAGCTCTACATTGCCAGCCATGAAGAGCGCTGCTTCTTCTAATTCTGGCGGCGTTGCTATTGCTAGGAAAATCATCAGGCTAATGATGTCGCCATCGCTATCTGCAACATAGTATACGACCGATGTTTGGCCGTTAGTGGTGGTGATGGTGGATTTGAGAACATTACGCCCGTTGCTAGTGAGCATTTCAGTTTCTTGGGTGCTCTCTGCATTGAGCATGCCTTCGGCCACGGCGTTAAGTTCACGTCCTTGCATGTTGGAAGGCACTGCGGCAAAAGATATTGAACCATTGTCCATGTTGTTATCTTTAATCGCCGCGCCAGAGACGAATGCCCAACCTGCTGGTAGTTCAACGCTGATTGTACGGCCAGACATGGCGTCGTTAATGCGCGCGCGCC
>WGEI01000245.1 GCA_015492875.1 Anaerolineae bacterium
CGTTGAACGTGCGCCCTGGCCCCTCCACATCGAATAACAGCATCGCACAAGTAGCCTATAATACCCGTTTGGCGATTGAAGCGCGTAACCCCAGCGGCCAGTGGTTGCTGGTACATACAGAAGATGGTAGCCTGCGCGGTTGGGTAGCGGCGGCCTATGTGCGGGCAGGGGATACAGGCGTGCTACCTGTGTCAGAGGAGTTCGTCGGGCTAGATGCCAGCGGCTCTACGCCAGCGCTAGAATTGCCCGATGCCGATAGCCAGCGGCTTTATGACCGCCTGATGAATACGCCGGTTTTGCACAATATGGTTAATGGCACGGTCGTGGCGCTTTTTGAACGCGGGCGTGAACTGGGTAACAATCCCCACGTGTTCATGCTGGTTGGCGATAGCGTCACCGCTGGACAGCCCTTCCTCAAAGGCTTTGGGCAGGGCAATTATGACTTAGGCCCCTATGCCTACTTGCAACCAACGATTGATTGGTTCATGGTGCCGCCCCGTCCGGGTTACAATAGCTCATGGACGAACGAAGGGTTTGCCGCCCGCATTGGCTTCACAGCGGCAGCGGTCTTTGATGGGCTGTGGGTAGACCCGAATGTGTGTAGCGAAGGGCCGATTTACTGCGAATACAACTATATCAAGCCATCGGTGGCGATTGTGTACTTTGGTGGGCAAGATATGCAAATCACCGCGCCCTACACCTTCCAGCAGAATATGCTGGGCATCGCCCAAACGCTAGTAGACCGTGGCGTCATCCCCGTCTTCACCACCTTCGTCTTTGACCCAGACCTGAACTATCTGGACACACTGTTATATAACAATATCGTGCTGGATGTGGCTGAGGTCTATGACGCGCCAGTAATTAACCTGTGGCGGGCAGCACAAGCCCTGCCCAATGGCGGCGCGTGGGAAGGTGACCCGGTGCACCTTTCGCAAGGGCCAACGCATTACTCGTTCAACGGGGAAGAGGCGCTTTATGGTACGACGTTGCGCAACCTACTCACCTTACAAGCATTAGACGAACTGCGGCGCAATGTCTTAAGCCGCTAGTCTCGGCTAACAGCGCATAGGGGCGATGAGCCAGCACGTGTTCATCGCCCCTTTTTCATTATTACCATTAGTTGGCGTATTCACCTTCGACAATATCTGAAGGTAGTTTATATAGCTCTTCATGGAAAACCACAAAGCGCCCAATCATCTGTGAGGGCAAGGGATTTTTTAACTGGTCGGCTAAGGCATTGAGTTGCGTCCAAAGCGCAGTACGGGTTTCAGTGTAGATGCGGGCGTACTCCATGAGATAGTGTTCAAGGCAATCAAGACTATCGCCCTCTTGAACAGCGGGGTGTAATAAGATGTTGAACTCGCCAAAGTAGGCATCTTTGCGCATACGGCTAAAGAGCGTCGGTGCGGCTTGATAGGCTTCCTCTAGCGCGGCGCGTAGCCCTACGTTGCGGGCGCTCATAATCGCGCGCAAACGCCCAACCGCTTCCCGCCGCACATCATCGCTAGATAGGAGCAGCTTTGTACCCACATCGTTGGTGAGGCGAACCAGTAACGAAGCTTGTGTCAGCATCTCCTCTAGCGAGCCATCAGCCAAAACATCCAGATATTCCGGCATTTGGTAAACCTGCTCACATAAAATTGTGATGGGGTAAGCCAGCGCGGGTATCACCATGACGCTATCAATACCCACATGCAGATGTTCCAACAAGGTGACGGGCGGGTCAACCAACCAAGCATTACTGGCGCTATAGCGGCGGATGAGACCGTTGCGCACGAGGTCGTGGCCGGCAAGACCAAACACGCTCTCTTTGACCCGAACGGTGGCTTCTATGTTGGCAACTAATTGGGGATAAAGACTATATTCTAAACTATGCAAATCAGTGTAAGGATGAAGGCGGCAATACTTTGCATAGAAGGCGCGATGCAGTTCGGGATTGAGCGATTGTTCAATGGTGGAAACGCGGTTAAAGAACGCGGCGTAAGGGGCAAAGTGGCGGTCATAATCCACCATTTCGCCATGTAGCCGTTTGAGGGCGGCCTCATTGAACGCTTGAACGAGACCGCGACGGGGGTCATCTTCTTCCGCATAAAGCAGGCCGATGGCAACGTTATCCGACACAATCTCCAATGTGAACATGGTATTCATCTGAACGATATAGGGCAATAACGCTTCATACTCATCAATAGTAAAAACGCCCTCTATCTGCTTAAAGGTGAGTGTCGCAATAGGCGTCATGCTGATGAGTTTGAGCCAACGGCGATTATCGCTTTTGAGCTGCCAAAGCATGAAATCACGGTAAGGCGTGGGTGGCATCTGCTGCAAAAAGGCAATCAGACCTTGAACATGGGCTTGGATATACGATTCATACAGCGCCTGTGTCACAACGGGCGGCTGTGGCAACGCTGGATGCGTCAACATAACCTACAACCTCCTGCCTGCTTAAAGCGTTGTTCGGGTAAACATTACAGATACAAGAAATATATTACGCAGTAAATTAATTCACCCTATACCTATAATAATACAGGTCTAGCACCACAATTATTAAGGTTTTGCGAGGTGTTATTTTATTAAGAAAAGATAATAAAAAAGCGAGGGGTTACGCTTTCCTTCGGTATGTTTTCATGAAGGGTATGGAGAGTTAGTTCAACCCTAATGCAGAGGAGGCGCGGTCGCATAGAGATTGGCCGCCCGCTTCCAGCCATTGATACAGCGTAATGCTATAGGTGTTCCCGCTAGTTGCATCAGTATAGATACCCGTGCCCCATTGGTAGTAACGTTGCGTTTCGGGATACCAAGCGTTGAAGGGCAAGGTTGTCACCGACGGCCCGCCATTGTAACAAGCCAGCGCCAGGCCAATATCGCCCTCAGCGGTTTGTAGGCACTGTTGGAGCACTTCTGCGCCGCGTTTGATATTCGTTTCGGGGTCTAGCATATTTTCATCAGCGGCAAAGTGGTAGGGCATGACCTGAAATAGGCCTTGTGCGCCGGCGCTGCTGCTCACGGTGGGATGGCCGCAAGATTCAATTTGCATCACTGTCGCCAACAAATTGGGGTCAATATCGTAGGTATCTGACCAGCGTTGAATATCCTCTGACCAGTAACTGACCTCTTCGGTGAAGATGGGGGCAATAGAAGCGCGCTGGCCGAAAACATCTTCAAGCAAGCGTGGCACCGCTTCAATAACCTGTCCGGTAACATCCACCGCCAGCGCCAGTAGATTGGGCGCCAGAATAACCAGCGCAATCGCCAGCAAGGTGAAAGCGGGAAAATAGCGCTGAAAGGCACTTTGTTGAACAGAGCGGTTTGTTTTGTTACGGCGGGACTTGCTGCGAACGGCCATGTATACTCCATAGAATGCGGCAGATAGAGCAACCAATTTCGCCATCAGCCAGTACAGGGTATAGATTAGAGCATAGAGTAACCCAGCGAGTAAGGTCATCGCGCCCACGATGAGCGCAATGAAGAATTGTACAGGCTTCAACCATTGTACAAGCATTTTGTAGCTACCAGAATAGAGATAACCTAATCCTGACCATATCCGACGGAAATTGTAAGGTTGCGGCGCGGGTGCTTCATCTACCTGATGAACGGGAATTTTCACACTGTGCTTATTATAGAACATATGTTTCGTTTCCGCAAGCCCCATCGCATACCCTACTCATATATACGACGTAGTTTTGATGCGGTTGCGCAAAAAATGGGGAATGGTGAAGCAGGGGCACACCTGAAGATGCACCCCTTTTATTCGCTCATTGCACAGTGAAGGTACAGCTACCCTCTTCCACTAGCGTGTTTGTGCCTGGTCCAAAGTTTTGGTAGCCATCGGTAATCTGGCGACTCCATGTAACGCGGTAGGTGATGCGATGTTCACCGGCGCTCAATGGGCCAGCGGGCACATACCAGTACACAGCATAATCGCCATTGCTACGCTGGATGATGCGGGTGCGATATTGGTCGATATTGGTGAGCAAGATGCCATCAAGGCGCACTTCATAGGTGGCCGCGCTCAAATGGTCTTGCACCTGCTCTGGAGTGCGGGCGAACCATGTCCACCAAATTTCAATCGTTGAGCCAGCGGCCAAATTGGACGGCGGCGGGTTGCCCTGTCGCGGGTCATCGCAAACGGCCAGCACCTCTACGCCCTCTTGCACATCAGCGGGACCGCTACTCGTTGTCTGTGAAGGTGTGCGCGGTGGCGGAGCGGCGCTGGTTGGCGCGGGAATTGTGGTATTGCCCACACTGGTCTCGGTCGCTTCGGGTGTTGGCGATACCACACCGCCCGCCAAAGCTGTAGCGGTAGCGTTAATGGCATCAAAATCGATAATGGGCACGAGCGGCTCTGGCGTTTCTTCTGGCGCGCTCTCGGCAGTAGATTCTGGTCCAATGTCCGCAGGGTTGACCGAGCCGACGGGGGTAGGCGTTACAGCGGCGCGCGGCGGCGTCGGGGTAATTGTGCCACCGCCGAGAATAGCGGTCGGCAGAGGCGTGCCAAGCGCGATGGAGGTTAGGTCGGGCGAGGGCGTTGCAGTTGGGAAGGGCGTCGGCGTGCTCTCCAACCGCACCAGCGCAGCGGAAACCCAGCCCTCGCTACCATCTTCTAGGCGAACGTTATACCAATCGCCGCCCTGATTTTGCCCCAATACTTCCACACCGGAGCCGGGGTTCAACGTGGTGAAAGCGCGGAAGGTTGTGCCCGGCCCTTCACGTACGTTAATCGCCTGTACGCCGCTGATGATGCCGATAAGCGGCGGCTTGGGCGTGGCGGTAGGCGATAGGGTGGGCGTAGGCGGTATAGGCGTCACCGACGGCGTGAAGGTAAAGGTTGGTATGGGCGTGCGCGTCGGTATCGGGGTGGCGGTATAGCGTGGCGTGCGGCTGACGATTGGCGCTAGTGTAGCTGTCGCCGGTACGTCAATATCATCGCCACCGCTAGCAGTGCAAGCCGCCAACAAAATAGTAGCCAATAACGCAAAATATAGCGGGTAACGCAATAATTTCAACAGATGCCGTTTCATCATCATTCGGCCTGCTTATCATCCGTTCAATTCAATATACAATATACGCCCTATTCTACCCTCATAGCGGCAGCTATGCACGTTTGCGTTGAGCAATCGTATAACCCACACCGCCCCATTTGTAATTATTTTTCCTGATAAATGGCAATTTATAACAATTTTTCCTGAATTATGGTAAAATATAATGAGATTTCACAGCCTGTAAATGTTTTTCCTGAAAGAAGTTATGGCAACCAACGAAAAAAAACCTGTATATCGCTCAGCAGGATACCTAGCACTCATTGAGCGATACCAGCTGGCCGTCATACCTAATTGGCATCAATCCCGCGTTGTCAACAAAAATACCGCAAAAACCTATGAGGAACGGGGAATTATTGTCGATGTATATCCTGAGAGGTACTGGTCAGGAGATGGCGTCGGTGATCAGCTAGAGTTTGCCTTGAAATATGATGGGGTTAATCTGGCGATACTAGCGCGATTGTTTGAAGTCATTGATGTACAAGAGTTACTGACTTATATTCAGTCCAAACCTACAGGGAAATATGCGCGCAAAATCTGGTATTTGTACGAGTTTTTAACTGGCAAAAAGCTCCCGTTGGACGATGTCAAACAGGGGAACTATGTCGATTTATTGGAAGAGGAAAAATACTATACTGCCCCGCGCTGCCCGATACGCCGCCAACGGATTAACGATAACCTGTTGGGCAATCGCCATTTTTGCCCTATAGTGCGGCGCACAGACACGCTACACCAATTTGAAGGGCGCAACTTCTCAGCGCGCTGCCAGCAAATCATTGACGGTTATCCCGATGCACTCTTAAAGCGCGCGGTGGGCTTTCTCTATACCAAAGAGACGCGCTCATCATTCGAAATTGAACGGGTCAAACTTTCCCCACAACGCGTCCAGCGCTTTGTTGAGCTGTTACAATTCGCAGCAGAAGAAGACTTTTTCAATAAAGATGCTTTAATAAACCTACAAAACCACATCGTTGTTGATGAGCGTTTTCATAATAAAGACTATCGCACCAATCAAAACTATGTGGGGGAAAATCACGCACTTCATGGCGCGCTTATTCACTTCATCAGCCCCAAACCGGAAGATTTACCGGACTTGATGCAAGGGCTATTGGAGGCGCACCAACGTATGGAAGCGGGGAATGTCTCCCCTGTTGTCCATGCCGCTACTATCGCCTACGGCTTTGTTTTCATGCATCCGTTTGAAGATGGCAACGGGCGCATCCACCGCTTTTTAATTCACAATATCCTCGCCCGCAAAGGATTTACGCCTGAAGGTGTTATCTTCCCCGTTTCAGCAGTCATGTTAAGGAACATGAAAGCCTATGATGCTTCGTTAGAAGCCTTTTCCAAGCCCTTAGTGAGACTGATTGAGTACGACCTCGATGAAGATGGTATTTTGACGGTTCGCAACAAGACGGCGCTTTGGTATCGCTATATGGATATGACCCCTCAAGTAGAAGCGCTATTCCGTTTCATCGAGATGACGCTAGAACAAGAACTCACGCAAGAATTCACCTACCTAGAACGCTACGATAAAGCCCAACGTGCCGTCCGCGCTATTGTGCCTGATATGCCCGATAATAAGGTGAATTTGTTCATCAAGTTATGTTTGCAAAACAATGGGAAACTTTCTGCAAAAAAACGGAAGAAGTTTTTTGCACAACTGACCGATGAAGAAATCACAAAGATGGAGATGGCTATCAAAGAAGCCCTTGATAATGGCAAGGACATCAATCCAGCACCTAAGCTATAACGATTTTCCACAGAAATCAGTGTTTGTAATCATTTTTCCCGAGAAATGGTGACTTATAATGATTTTTCCTGAGTTATAAACGTTTTTCACCACTTAAAGCCATCTCACCGCCGCAAAAAGCGAGGGAGCAAGGGTTGCAGGCGTGCCCATTCTTCCCCACCAAAGGGGCGCAAGAG
>WGEI01000246.1 GCA_015492875.1 Anaerolineae bacterium
TTATTTCTGTGTGAACCATCCGCCTGCATCATTCGTCACATTCATCCCTTAACGGCCATTGCCAATACCCCCGATTTGCCTTAATGCTACAATGTATTGGGTTTATAGGCAACACAACCAATAGCCAAATTATAAACAAGTGTAAAAGTTTACAGTCTGATAAGCGATTCGGGTGTATTATACCACAAACGAAGATTTCAAATCTTTATGTTTATGAAGCCTCACAAAATAAAATTTTCGCATTGGTTGGTATTCTACAACACTACAACTGTGTTGCTTGCAGCACCTATTTTTTCGTGCTAGACTGAGCGCAAAGTACAGGAAGGTCAAACGTCAAATGCCTGAGAAAATTCTGGTAGTTGATGATGATGTAGATAGCCTGAAGCTGATTGGTTTAATGCTTCAGAAAAATGGCTATGAAGTTATTGCCGCTAATAACGGAAGCCGTGCACTACAGAAGGCAGTCGCTGAGATACCGGATTTAATCATTCTTGATGTGATGATGCCAGATATGAATGGTTATGAGGTATGTCGTCGCTTACGGGCAAACCCCGATACACAGAACATACCCATTATTATGTTCACGGCAAAAACACTCATTGATGATAAAGTAGCTGGGTTTGAAGCGGGCGCTGATGATTACTTGACCAAGCCTACACATCCGGCAGAGTTAGCGTCGCGCGTGCGGGCGATACTGGCGCGAAGCAGCAGCGGCAAGCAACCTAAGAAAGGGCCAAGCAAAGGCGCTACCATAGGCGTTATTGGGGCTAAAGGTGGGGTTGGTACAACAACATTGGCCATTAATCTAGGCGCCGCCATGCTCCAACAGGGCGATGACCCCATCATTTGTGATTTGCGGTTAGGGCAAGGGAGTATGGGGTTATTCTTAGGAATGGGTCGCTCGCATGGTTTGGCCAACGTTTTGCGTCGCTCTCCACAAGACATCAGGACCGAGACCATTGAAGGGGAGATTGTCACCCACGCCAGCGGCTTGCGCACTTTGCTTTCATCTGCGCACCCGCGAGAGATGGAAATTAAATTCACCCCAGATATGGCATCAGCGCTGATTGAAGGTTTACGACAGTTAGGCCGCCCCACAGTCTTTGATTTAGGGGCTGGACTAAACCGTATTACCGCCCATATTCAGCGACAAATGGATAAACTCATCCTGATTGTTGAACCTAATACCCCTACGCTGACGATGGCGCGAGAGCTTATCAACGATTTAGCGACAGAAGGCGCAGGGCGTATTAATGTCGCTGTTGTCAATCGGGCACAATCAAGTTTGCAAACCCCCTGGCATGAGGTCGAGAAGATATTGGGGCAAGATATTCGCGCTATTATCTCGGCAGCACCAGAGCTTGCATTCCAATCTATTGAGGCAGGCACACCCATTGTACTCTACCAACCGAACGCCATCGTAGCCAGCCAAATGATTAAACTAGCAGAAGATATGAAGCCGCGCATTCGGTCAATCGCAGGAGGTGACAGCTAAACGCTTAGCCTCGAAGCCAGAAAGTAACAGGTGTCTATGACAATCGACGAAGTCACACTTTCTATAGAACAAGCCGCACAACTTTTAAGGCAGGCCAAGCACGTCGTCGCGCTGACAGGTGCGGGGATTAGCACACCATCTGGCATTCCTGACTTCAGAAGTCCTACAAGTGGGTTATGGAAAGATGTAGACCCATTTGAAGTTGCCAGTATATTCGGGTTCAAGCAAAATCCGCAAGCATTTTATGATTGGGTGCGTCCTTTAACAAGAACAATTTTAGAGGCGCATCCTAATGCTGCCCATAGAGCACTAATGCAGTTGGAATCATTAGGGCATTTAAAATCCATCATCACGCAAAACATCGATATGCTGCATTCCAAAGCGGGTAGCAGCCATGTATTAGAAATACATGGCCACTTGCGAGAAGGCACATGTGTTCATTGTTTCACGGTTTATCCTGCACAAGCATTGCTAGAAACATGTTTGGAAACGGGAGAAATTCCTCGTTGTGAGAAATGCGGCAAT
>WGEI01000247.1 GCA_015492875.1 Anaerolineae bacterium
GCTCATATCCATCACACTTGCCGGATGCCCTTCAGCGGCGGCGAGGTTAATCAGACGGCCTTCCCCCAAAATATAAAGCGGGCGGCCTTTGATGCGGTATTCTTCCACAAATGGGCGCACTAATTGCGGCTCACCATCCGCGATTTCACGCAGGCCATCGATGTTAATTTCAACATTGAAATGGCCAGAGTTAGCGATGATAGCGCCCGGTTTCATGCGTTCCATGTGGTGAACGTCAATCACGTTAATATCGCCGGTGGCGGTGATGAAAATGTCACCAAGCGGAGCAGCTTCCAGCATCGGCATCACACGGTAACCATCCATAACCGCTTCAAGGGCTTTCATCGGGTCGACTTCTGTCACAATGACATTAGCGCCCATGCCCTTAGCGCGCATAGCGATACCCCGACTGCACCAGCCATAACCCCCCACGACAACTGTACGACCGGCAATCAAGATATTGGTCGCGCGGATGACGCCGTCAAGTGTACTTTGCCCAGTGCCATAGCGATTATCGAAGAGGTGTTTGGTCATGCTATCGTTGACCGCAATCACGGGGAAGGCAAGCGCACCATCTTTTGCCATCGCGCGCAGGCGAATGACGCCAGTCGTCGTTTCTTCTGTGCCGCCTTTAATATCCTCTAGTAGGTCGCGGCGGTTTTTGTGAATGGTGCTCACAAGGTCAGCGCCATCATCCATAGTGACGTGTGGGCGATGGTCAAGGGCAGCGCGGATATGGTCGTAATAGGTTTCGTTATCCTCGCCCTTGATAGCATAAACAGGGATTTCATCGTGGACAACCAACGAAGCGGCTACATCGTCCTGTGTAGAAAGCGGGTTAGAAGCGCAAAGGACAACATCTGCGCCACCAGCCTGCAATGTGCGCATCAAGTTAGCGGTTTCGGTAGTGACATGTAAACAAGCCGAAACGCGAAGGCCTTGTAGCGGCTTTTCTTTTTCGAAACGTTTGCGCAAACTCGCCAGCACCGGCATCTCTTGGTCTGCCCATTCAATACGATAGCGACCACCGGTCGCGAGGTTTAAGTCTCTTACATCATGTTCGACAGTCATGCGTTCTCCTGCTATAACTCTCACAAGGTCATAAACGCGCGCATTTTAGCACACGTGACTTAACAATGCCTACCGTTACATTTGCCACAGGGATTTCCCAGCGCCAATTGTGCCAATCTGCTTTAAGCAGTCGTTGCCGATTGCAATAAAATGTCCAACTGCCCGCTATCATCAAATTGCGTGCGGAAGCGTTCGACAAATTCCGATGGGGTGAAGTTATGTGTCTGTGTGCCAACTTGTTCCAGCACATAAGCGGCGCACAACGACCCCATTTGCCCTGCTAGTTGTAATGGGAGTTCTGCGGCAATGCCCCGAATGAATCCAGCACGGAAAGCATCGCCAACCCCCGTGGGGTCTTTAATGTCTTTAACCGGAAAAACCGGCACTTCGATAATATCGCCATTGGTATAGATGAGTGCCCCATCCTTGCCATGTGTCACAACGAGCAATTCAATGGTATCGCGCAAATCGTTGAGCGTCATACCTGTTTTCTTCTGGATGATTTGCGATTCATAGGCGTTCACAATCATCATATATGCGCCCTGCATACTACGGCGCAACTCTTCACCACTTAGGCGCGGTACTTGTTGGCTGGGGTCATAAATGAAGCGAATGCCGCGTTGCTGGCATTCTTCTGCCAAGTTCAGCATAGCATCCGGTGCATTGGGCGAAATAATAACGAGGTCGGGCTTGCCATCATACACATCAGCAAGAGCGTATTGACCTGCTAATCCCATTGCACCCGCGTAGAACGAAGCAATTTGGTTGTTGTCAAGGTCGGTATTAACGAAAAACGACGCCGTAAAGACCTCATCAATTTGAATAACGGTACTTGTGTCTACACCAACCGCTTCCAGCCGTTTACGGTAATCTGGAAAATCACGCCCGACGGTGCCCATGAGTTTAGGGCGCAGGCCTAACAGTGCCATACTATAGGCGATATTAGCCGCGACCCCTCCCCAGTGGCGCGTCATATCATCCACTAAGAAACTTAAGCTCACCTGATGCAACTCTTCAGGAATGATATGCTCAACAAAGCGCCCCGGAAAGCGCATGAGGTAGTCGTATGCAATTGATCCTGTTGCGATAATTTCCATGTGTCATCCCGCTAGTTTGTGCTATTGTTAATGCGGCTAGCAGTATACCACAGTCTTAAAGCGCTACTGTATAATGGATTTTGCGTGATGAGGGAGCTGTTAGATGTCTTCATTTGACCATAAACGCTTAAATAACCGTTATTTCAAGTTTGATATTGATGGGCTGCGACGTGGCTATTATACCGATAAATACTTTGAGAACGTTGTACGCATCCTCTCTGCCCTATCGCAAAATGAATATACCTACGAAGGTCACTATGCGCGCCCCACAATCGTTAATCCTCAACACATTGCTGTTGGCGATATTGAAGTAGAAGCGCAAATTTTCAATCGCCGTGCCCCACGCTCTCTAATTGCCGGTACAGATGTTGCGCTTGCTATAGTACGCCATGCCGCAGGATATTGGCATGATGAAGGGGATTTTGTAGAAACGTACCGCCAATTAGACATTCGCGCTGTAGAAGATGGCATAATGACGCGCTATGATGGCGACCCGATGAATGTCCACACAGTCTTAATTATACGGGGGCGTTACCGCGATTTTGCCATTCTGGAAACACCAATTTTAGGCGTACTCACCCGCGCCAGCCGTATCGCCACTAATGTCTACAATGTTCTGGAAGTCTCTAATGGTAAGCCCGTTTTATTTTTCCCTGCGCGCTTTGATTTGCCCGCTGTTCAAGAGCTAGATGGGTACGCCTATTGGTTGGCTGTACAACGTTATAACGCTGATTTTAACCAGCAAATGCGCCCCATTGTCAGTACAGATGCACAGGCAGCATGGTGG
>WGEI01000248.1 GCA_015492875.1 Anaerolineae bacterium
CAGATGTGTATAAGAGACAGGAATAGCGCAACGGGCAGAAATTGAGGAACGCGGGTTATGGAAGCGGAACTGGTCGAACATATCGCCCGCAATCTGGTGAACAAACCAGAGGAAGTACGGGTGAGCCGACGTGAAGGGCGCAATACTGTTGTGATTGTGCTCCATGTCGCGCCGGATGATATGGGGCGCGTTATCGGCAAGAATGGGCGGGTGGCAAATGCCATACGTTCTTTATTGCGCGCCATGTCGAAGGATCGCAAGCGTATCATCCTTGAGATAGATTGATACATAGCGTAATGGGTAAATCATCTCATAACACAACACCTCGCTATTTATTGCTGGGTGAGATTTTGCGTCCGCATGGTATTCGTGGAGAATTGCGGGTTCGGATTTTAACCGATTATCCAGAACGCATTCCCGAACTGAAACAGGTGTATATTGGCGTTAGCCCAGAAGCGGCCAATATCAAAGCCTATGCAGTGGAAACCATGCGGATGCACAAAGGTTATGGGTTGCTCAAGCTCAAAGAAGTGGCCACACGTAACGATGCCGAACTTTTACGCACTCAACTTGTGATGATTGACCTTGCGAGCGCCGTTCCGTTAGAAGAAGGGGAATTTTACCTCTTCCAGCTTATAGGTCTAGCGGTATACCTCGAAGAAGGTGAACTGCTAGGGCACATTAGCGATGTTATCGAAACAGGTGCTAATGATGTCTACATAGTAGAAAGCCCGCAATATGGTGAGGTACTTATCCCTGCAATTGAGCAGACAATTTTGGACATTGATTTCGATACTGGCGTTATGAGAGTTCGATTGCTTGACGGCTTACTCCCCCCGCGTTAACGACCATGCAAGCATTTGCAACACCATCAAAGGGTTGCTATGCTTATCTGAATGTCACAGGTCACTCAAAGGTTTCCAGCGTGAGTCATCAGCATCAATACTGGTTGGGCTTTAGTTTGGTCCCCCAGATGGGGCACAAGCGAATTGCCCAACTTTACCATTTATTCAAAGACATGAAGAAAGCCTGGCATGCGACAGAAGATGAATTGCGCAATGCCGGCCTCCCACCGCAAGCGCTGGATAATTTGCTCAAACAACGGCGGGCTATTGATGTTGAAGAAAAATTTGCACAGGTGCAGGCATGTGGGGCGTGGGTATTGACGATTGCAGATAAAGAGTATCCATCGCAGCTCCGAGAAATCGCTGACCCGCCAGCTATTTTATATATCAAAGGCACGCTCACCGAAGGGGATAAGCGGGCGCTGGCGATTGTGGGCACACGCAGACCCACTCAATATGGCCGTGATGTGACGTATCGTATCGCACGGAAATTAGCTGAACAGGGTATAACAATCGTCTCTGGACTGGCGCAAGGCGTAGATGCAATGGCGCATTTAGGGGCTTTGGATGGTGGGGGAAGAACCATTGCTGTTTTGGGGACAGGTATTGATGTGATTTACCCATCGCAGCATGAAGCGTTAGCAAAACGTATTACGGAGCATGGCGCACTCATCAGCGAATTTCCGCTAGGAACACCACCTGAGGGCAAAAACTTCCCTATACGCAATCGCATTATCAGCGGATTAAGTTTAGGAGTCCTAGTTACAGAAGCACCGGAACGTAGTGGCGCATTGACAACAGCCAACCTCGCTTTAGAGCAGGGACGTGAGGTCTTCGCTGTGCCATCTAACATATTTAATAAGCAAGGGCGCGGCACAAATGGGCTGATACAAGATGGCGCAAAACTTGTGATGCGTGTGCGTGATGTTTTAGAAGAGTTGCAACTTTCCTATACAGAAGTAGAGGCGCGGCAAGTAACGAAGCGGATTGCGCCAGACAACGAGAACGAGGCCGCATTACTCAATTATTTAGGGGCAGACCCTATCCACATTGATGATTTGATTCGTTTAACAGGGCTTTCCCCTAAATTGGTCAGTAGCACATTAGCTATTTTAGAGCTAAAGGGGATTGCTCAAAACGTAGGGAATATGCAATATAGCCGTGTAATTGAGTGAAGTGCGGATTTACATGGTCGCCATTCGAGGAGATTACACTATGTTTGACCATTATTATGCGCTGATTATGGCCGGCGGGGGTGGCACCCGCCTTTGGCCACTCAGTCGCAAAAATACGCCAAAACAGCTTCTCCCCTTAGTGAATGAATATTCAATGTTCCGCACAAGTGTGGAACGCTTAGCAGATTTATTCCCACCAGAGCGTATCTTTATTTCTACAATTGGGGACTATGTTGAAGCCTTTCAATCAGAAGCGCCACAAATTCCTGCTGAAAATTTTATTGTAGAACCGTACGGCAAAAACACAGCACCAGCAGCAGCATTGGCAATTGGCGTCATCCATAGCCGAGACCCAGAGGCCACAGTAGCAATGACAACAGCAGACCACCACATTGGCAAAGTGGAAGTTTTCCTTGATGTGCTGAAAGCGGCTCATGAGCTAGCGCAGGATGATTATGTTGTCACGCTGGGGATTTCTCCAACTTTTCCCTCAACAGGTTTTGGCTATATACGGCAGGGCGAAGTGCTGAGGAAAATTGAACCATTCACCTGTCATATAGTTGATAAGTTCACCGAAAAGCCCGATGTAGTAAGAGCTACTCAGTTCGTGCGTTCTGGGCAATATACATGGAACTCTGGCATGTTTATCTGGAAAACCGCCCTAGCACTGAGTGAGTTCGAACGCCAACAACCAGATATACATCAGGGGCTTGAAACGCTCATACCGACGGTCGATACTGAACAATTCCCGCCCACGCTGGATAAAGTTTGGGAAGACATGCCTACGCTTTCCATTGATTATGCTATTATGGAAGGCGCAAAGCGTATTGCTGTTATACCGGTTGATATTGGCTGGAGTGATGTAGGTAGTTGGACTTCTTTATATGATGTGCTGAATAAAGATAGATTCGGCAACTGCTCATCAAATCCAGACGAAAGCAAGCGGATTATCTTGGATTCACGGAACACCTTGATTTACAGCGATCGCTTAACCGTCACTATTGGCGTTGATGATATTATTATTGTTGATGCAGGCGATGCTTTGCTCATTTGTCATAAAGACCACGCCCAAGATGTCCGTGACGTGGTGCGCTACTTGCGTGATAACGGCTTTGACGATTATCTTTAAGTAGTGTTCGAGTAGCACACACTCTAACCATGTAAGTAATGAAGGGATGCACATGGCTGATAAGCTACAAGCTTATTGTATAAAATGCAAAACAAAGCGAGACATTCTCGATGCACAGGCCGTTTATACCAAAACCGGCAACCCTGGCACACGCGGGTCATGTGCTGAATGTGGCACGACTTTATTCCGTATGGGCGAAACAGAAGCTCATGCCCACGTGCCAAAGCCAGAGGTTATAGAACAACCAAAGCGCAAGAAGAAGAGCCAGGCATCCAGTAAAAAGAAAAGCGCTAAGCGGAAACGTAATGGCAAGCTTGTTATTGTGGAATCGCCAGCAAAAGCGCGGAGTGTGGGTGGCTTCCTAGGCAAAGACTACACGGTCATGGCATCTAAGGGGCATGTGCGGGATTTACTAGTCACACAGCTCTCTGTGGATGTTGAAAATGGTTTCGAGCCTAAATACCGTGTTCCCAACGACAAACGGGAAACAGTTAAAGCATTACAACAAGCGGCGAAAACGGCAAGCGAGATTTATCTAGCAACAGACCCTGACCGCGAGGGCGAGGCTATTGCATGGCATCTCATCGCAGCGGCTAATATGGATGAAGAGCGTGTGCAGCGGGTAGTCTTCCATGAAATCACACGTTCGGCCATTGAGCAGGCCTTTGAGCATCCCCGTGAAATTGATATGAACTTGGTAAATGCTCAGCAGGCGCGGCGCATTTTAGACCGTTTAGTGGGCTATAACATTACGCAGTTACTTTGGGATAGAGTGCGTAACCGTTTATCGGCAGGTCGTGTACAAAGTATCGCAGTGCGGCTGGTGGTAGACCGTGAGCGTGAAATAGAAGCATTTATCCCTGAGGAATATTGGACGCTTGATGCCGAACTTCAGAAGCAACCTGAGAATGGCAATCATGCCCGTTCGTTCATCGCCCGTTTAGCGAAAATTAACGGCGAGGATGTTGCTTTTGGCTCAGAAGGTGATGTAAAACCGCATCTTGAGGTTCTGGAAAAGAGCCAATATGTTGTGCAAGAAGTGAAGCATGGGACGCGCCAACGCCGACCATCGGCACCATTTACTACCAGCACACTACAACAAGAGGCCTCGCGCAAATACGGGTTTTCAGCCCAGAGGACGATGCGTATTGCCCAGCAGCTCTATGAAGGCATTACGATTGAGGACGGTTCGACGGTCGGTCTTATCACTTACATG
>WGEI01000249.1 GCA_015492875.1 Anaerolineae bacterium
ATATAAAACGTTGCTATGGAAACATAAGAATAAATATCTTGATTATGGTGGACAGGTGCTTTATGTCTTGAAGCACTATGAGAAGATTTTACCTAAGTACCGAGCAGTGATTATTGATGAAGCTCAAGATTTACCACCAATTCGCTTAAAATTAGCTAGCAAGTTGGTTGATGCTTCTGCTGGTGATATGCGTGGCCTCACTCTTTTGGCCGACCCTGCCCAAAGCATCTATTATCGTGGCATTCCATGGAAAGAGGCCGGTGTCGAGATACGTGGCCGCAGAACTCGCGTCCTGACGAAGAACTTCCGCAATACACAGCCCATACTGGAAGTTGCTGCTAGCATCTTAGATAGATGCGAGGACTTAAAACAGGAAAATGAGTTTATCCCTCCATTAAGCACTCAACGTTTAGGCTCTCGCCCGCGATTGGTATTTTATCGAGAAGAAATCAATCAACTAGAATTCATTCGAGATACTATCTTGTGGCTCAGTAGACACCAGTATCGTTTAGGTGATATAGCTATACTATCGCGCTCAAGCCACGACCCCGCTACCGGGCGTAAACCCCTTCATGAATTAGAAGCGTATTTGAGTGAGCATAAAATTCCTTGTGCTTACCATCGGAATGATGATTTTGATATTTTCGAGAATAATGTCAAGCTCATCACTATGCACTCGGCCAAGGGGCTGGAATTTCCCGTTGTATTTATCATAGAGCTAGCTGCGGAGTCTATGCCGCGTATTGATTTCCCTAAAAATAGAGAAGAACAACTATTGCAGGAGCGCAAGCTGTTGTATGTCAGTATGACTCGCGCTTCAGAATGGCTATTCATGCTTTGCCCCAAGCAGCGCTATTCGCCATTTATCCGCGATGACCTAGACCGCAGTAAGATGCATGAGATGGTTGTTTGACGTATTGGCACAACAGGGGCGTTGGTTTGGCGTCCCTATTGGGTTGGGGCGTAACCCCGCCCTTAAAATAGCGGTATACTTGCTGTATAGCACAGCAGAGGAGGGCAACAGATGAAGCGGCTGGTATATTTGATGGTCTCGTTGGTGATATTAGGCGGTATCACGCTCACAGTGACCGCTCAACAGCAATCGCTCCAATGTGACGAAGGGATAACCCTCGTTGACCCCGTCACTATCCCCATCCCCGCCGCTTCCGCCGCCGATGATTGGCTCAGTGTGACTGTTTTGGGTGTGAATGGCTTCGACCCTGTTCTCGCCCTTATCTACGATGATGGCTATATCACCTGCCTTGAAACCGATGTCTATGCCGCTGAATATAGCGTGAATTTGCCCTCTACTGGCGAAGTGCCGCCCTCACCAAATGCGGTACAAGCGGCCTTTTCTCCAGAATTAGACGGCATCACCCACATCGCCATTGGTGGCATGAGTGGCGGCGGCGAGTTTGTCTTGCTGGTGGAAAATCTCGCCCTCACCACAACGCCCCATACATGGTCGCTGCCCATCAACGAAAGTGCCCGCCAATCTGGCCAGCCGCTCACCGCCTATCTTTTGGCCGAGCTAGATAGCGAAACCGTCCCACAACTCGCCACAACAGACAGCTCCCAAACCGCCGAGCCGTTGGCGCAGTACGATGTCGCACTATCACGCGGTTTTGTGTTAGACCAGCCCGCTGGTTCTGACGACCTGATGCTCTCTGTCCCTTTGGGCGATGCCCCCACTATTGATTTGCAACTATCCGCCACGACGGCAGGGCTGGGCGTGCTCATTGTGCACTATCCCTATGCCGCGCCAGAAAATACCGCCGCTATGGCGACACTAGAGCGTGTTGACGGGCAGGCGCGCTTGCTTTGCGATGGCCGCGAAGTTTTTGCCGATGGTGCGCTCTTCTCCCTGCCGCCCACTACCAGCGACGAACCCTATACTGTGACCGTTATCGGCACAGGAGATTTTGAACCTGTTTTAGGCGTGCTTCCTGCAGAAGGTGAGGGGATATGCTCGCAGTCTGGCGGGAGTGCTTCGGTCTATGCTGCCTCGTTGCCCCTTGTTGGCACGATTGGCCCCTCGCCCTCTAGCGTGCAGGCCGTCATTTCACCGCAGATGTTGGCGCAAGGTGTGCAAATCGTTGTCGGCAATCACCAGCCCGAAGCAGGTGAATTCCTGCTCATAATTGAAGGTGGCGCCATTGTTACGGAAGATGAATATATTTTAAGTACCGGCGATGCGCTAATTGGTGATATACTAGACATATATCTAACACCTGCTGTGCTGAATTACGGCTTACCACTTTCATCTTATATGATTGGTGCAGATGACCAATTAGATCCCGTTTTAATACAGATTACCGCCGATGGCAACATTGCCGATGATGAAACTGGTGTGCCTATTGCCTGTAATGATTCAGGTACAGAGGATAGTTGTTGGCAGGTGGGTGATGCGTTGGATGAAAGCTATGTCATTCTGGCTGATGGCCTGCCCTTAAATGGCTCATTTGTTGATGCCATGCTGAACATCCGGCTAGATGCCGCAACACCAGAAGATACCGTGCGTTTACTTTTCAGCGCCACCGATGAAGAATCATTAGGAAGTTATATTATCCTCTTATTTGTAGGTGTTACTTGATAAAAATTGTAAATGCACGTACAATGTCAATAGTTACACTTTGCAAGTAGGTAATAAACAATGTCTGAATATGACCCAAAGAAAAAGGCGCATTTGCGCCCACAAGACAGCTCTCATGGGGGAGAGGATAGCATAGACGTTAGTCTACAAAAAGAACATAGCACCCAATCCACCTATGACATCACGCGCGAAGCAGAAGAAGCCGCTCGTTCTTCACAATCCAATCATGCCATTCGCCAAGTGACAAGTAGCGGCGTTTTTCGCTATGGTATGCTCTTGCGCTTACATATGGTGGAGATGAATAAAGATATTGATATTTCCCCTGTGCGAGAAATGGTGTTAGGACGTCGCGATCCGGTGCATGGCATTTTTCCGGATATTGATTTTACACCCTATGCTGGTTACCAATTGGGGCTAAGCCGCCAGCATGTAAAAATTCGCTTAAAAGGATCTCGTTTGGAAATTATTGATTTGGGCAGTCGCAACGGTACTTATTTGAATGGCGAGCGCTTAGAGCCTAACCAGCCATACAAATTGCGCGATGGTGACGAAATTCGACTAGGCAAAGTTGTCTTTTTCGCCTATTTCATCAGCGAAGACGAAAATTAGTAACCTAAGATTTCGGCAATATCTGCAGCGGCCTTCTTCGCGGCAAACAACACACGGGCGAGTTCCGCGTCGTTCTCCACCAGAACGGCCAGCGATGCTCTACCAGAGGGGTACACAACCATTACGCCATTTTCCCCTTCCATCATCAGGCGTTTGAATTCCCCCTGTTCCAAGCGGCGTAGCGTACGCTCTGCGAGGCCGATGAGCGTCGCCGACATGGCCGCCACCTGCGGGCTGCTGGTGGGGTTTTCGTGCGGGTTTTCCTCATCACCAGCGGGGTAGGCCGCAACCAATAAGCCATCCACATTCACTACCACCGTCGCGGTGATGCCTTCGGTCATGCTATGGAGGAGTTTCAAGCGATTTTCTAGCGCGTCACTGCGATATTGCTGAGTCATGTGCCATGCTCTCTTTTATAGATGATATGTATGGTGTCATTGCATCAAGCGTTTATACACGCAATTAAGTATAGCTAAAAGATAGATATGCCTCAAGCGACTACCACCTCAGGCTGGGCCAAAAGTACCGTGTAGGCTCAAGGTGAATAATATCATGATTTTGCATTCTGTGTGGCGGAAAATTTCTTAAGGTTTCACCTTCCGCTCCGCTTCCGCCGCTTCTTCGGCCAGTTCTGCCAGATAGCGCTTCTCTTCTTCCGTCAGCGCTGCGTTCCGTAGCAGTTCCGGCCTGCGTTGCCAAGTGCGCCGTATGGCTTGTTGCCGCCGCCATTTGGCAATAGCCCCATGATTGCCGCTTTGCAGAATAGGCGGCACGGTTAACCCACGATACTCTGCGGGGCGGGTATAGTGAGGGCCTTCTAATAGGCCATCCGCATGGCTATCGCGGTGCTGCGCGCCTTCCGCGCCCAAAACGCCGGGAATATGGCGCACGACGGCATCAATCACCACCATCGCCGCCAACTCGCCACCAGTCAATACATAATCGCCAATGCTGATTTCATCCGTCACCACCAGCTCCCGCGCGCGCTCATCTACACCCTCATAATGGCCACAGAGCAGAATCAGCCGCTCATGCTGGGCTAACTCCACGGCGACATCATGATGAAACAGCCGCCCCTGTGGCGACATTAGAATGATTGGGCAATCGTCATCGCCGCGCACATCTTCCGCCGCTGGCACGAGTACATCTGCCTTGAGTATCATCCCGCCGCCACCACCATAGGGCGTATCATCGACCGTGCGGTGCTTATCCCTGCTATAGTCGCGGATATTGTGCAGGTGCAAATCCAATAGCTGGCGGTCACGCGCCTTCCAAAGCATACTGGTGTTCATCGGGCCTTCGAACATTTCAGGAAATAGCGTCAATACGTCAATGCGCATAAGCAAGCCCTTCAATAGTTACAAGATGCGATGCAGTGTTCCTATTGTGCCATATGCCCCCGCTTTTGATGAGCATGGGTTTAAGCATGATATTCGTCATCGATGCGCAAGAGCTTCAGCGCAATTCATCGCTAGGGGCGCGCATTCTCCGTTTTTCGGCGTATAATATAAAAAGGCATAGTACAAGAGGTGAGTAGCATGGGCGACAAAAACAGCAAACAAGCAGGAACAGAGACCCAAGAAGTATCAGAAGTTGTGGAAATGTCACAAGATATTGCCGAAGATGTTCATGAATTAGGGCGTGAACTGCGTGAGCGCGCCGAAGACATTCGTAAAGAGGTGGTCAAGCAATTGCAAAACGCAGCGGCGACCATCCGTGAGCGCGCTCAAGAGAGCAAAAATGCGCGCGAAATGCTCGATGTAGCGGATACCATCGCCCATAATCTAGAGAAAGCCGCCAACTATATTAACGCGCGCAAGCTCGATGAGATTAGTCAAGAGGCCACCAAAGTGGTGAAGCGCAATCCGTGGCGCATCACGGCTATCGTGTTTGCCATTGGCGTTATTCTAGGCCTATTCTTGCGCCGTGACGATGAGTAAACACCACGCAAGCAATAGGGCGAGGGGCGGATTATAGCGCCCCTCTTTTGGTTTCTCCCCCTAATCGACACTGGCAACATATCTTCAAGAAAAGTATTATCACAGTGGGCTATCCACAGCCCGCTTTTTGCATCTAGCAATAGGCAAGGGTAAAACGCTGAGATGGTTAAATTCATGGTTATGTTCCACCGCCCCGGCAATTTGGTCGACTTTGAGGACGCCTATAATGCTTTTCTCGCCCTCGTCGAGCAAATGCCGAATATCCGACGGCGGCAAGTGGTCGATATTCTCGGCTCTCCGTCGGGCGTTGCGCGCTACTACCGTATCCTTGAGGTCTACTTTGATGACCAGCAGACGATGCGTAACGCGCTGAAATCGCAGGAGGGGCAGTTGGCTGGCGCCGCGCTGGGGCGCTTCCGCCCTGGTAGTGTCGAAATGCTTTTCGCCGATGTTTATGAAGAAGAAGGCGGACAAACGCCAACACAGACTCAGGGGGAGACAGAGAGCAATGGAAGCGCTTAAACAACGCATTCGCGCTGAGGGGAAAAATCTCGGCAATGGCATCCTCAAGATTGATAGCATCCTCAACCACCAAATTTACCCAGACCTCATGATGGAAATGGGGCGAGAATTCGCCCGCCGCTTCGCAAGCCTCCAGATAGACCGCATTTTAACCGCAGAAATTTCTGGCATTGCGCCCGCCCTCACCACCGCTATGGTGCTCGGTGTCCCAGTGGTTTATGCGCGTAAAAAGAAGCCTATCACCATGTCTGGCCCTATCTTTCTGGAGACCGCGCCCAGCCACACCAAAGGCGGCGAGGTACACTTGCTGGTCTCTGCCGAGTTCTTGCATCCCGATGAGAACGTCCTCATCATTGATGATTTCCTCGCCACAGGACAAACCTTGCTCGCCCTTGCTCGTATGGTCGCCAGCGCAAAAGCGAACCTCATCGGCATTGGCGTCGTTGCCGAAAAGACTTTTGAAGGTGGGCGCGACCTCATGCTCAAGCATGGTTATGACAATATCCCGATTGAAGCGCTTGTGACCATTGTCAGCATGGACAATGGCGAGATTGAGATGGCATAAGGCTTATGAGTGATTTACGCACTGGTGGAGTGACCATCATTGACTTTGGCTCGCAATATACGCGCCTCATCGCCCGCCGTGTACGCGAATTAGGGGTATATGCCGCAGTCTGCTATCCCGATACCCCGCCAGAAGTGATTGACCAGCATCAGCCTGCGGGCTATATCCTCAGCGGTGGCCCCAACAGCGTCTATGACCCCGACGCCCCGCCCATACCGCCGCATATCTTACTGAGCGGCAAGCCCATTCTTGGCATCTGTTACGGGATGCAGGCGCTCACACAGGCGCTCGGTGGTGCGGTTGGCGCGGCGCAAGAGCGCGAGTACGGCGCGGCGGAGATAGAGTGCATCGGGGAGAGCGCGCTTTTCGCAGGGCTGGATAGCAAATTGCGCGTCTGGATGTCTCATGGAGAC
>WGEI01000250.1 GCA_015492875.1 Anaerolineae bacterium
TACGCCGCATCTTTTGGTGCGAATGCCTTTTTAATTGGCGTTGTTGCTACAGCATACCCACTGATGCAGTTCGTTGGTGGCCCTTTGCTGGGCGGCCTCTCCGATCGTTATGGGCGTAAACCCATCCTCTTTATCAGCCAGGTTGGCACATTTGTCGGCTTTTTGGTGTTGGGGTTTGCTAATTCGCTGTGGATGATTTTACTGGCGCGTGTTATCGACGGTATCAGTGGCGCAAACATTGCCGCCGCACAAGCCGCCCTCACCGACGTAACATCGGAAAAGACGCGCGCGCAGGGGCTGGGGTTGATTGGCGCGGCCTTTGGTCTTGGGTTCATCATCGGCCCAATTATCGCCTTGTTGGTGTTGCTGGTCAGCAATAATAACTATGCGCTAGTGGCCTTTGTTGCGGCGGGTTTCTCACTCATCGCCATTTTGCTCACCCTGTTCAAATTTGATGAAACTTTGCCGCCAGAAAAGCGTGCCGCTATCGAAAAGCAGTCGATGAACCCGCTCACCAATATCCGCCGCGCGTTGGGTAAACCGCAGCTTGCTGGCCTGCTCATTCTCATCTTCGCCCAACAGGTCATCTTCTTCGGCCTAGAGAGCTTGCTTGGTCTATTCACCCTCAATAAGCTGGGGTTAGATGGGCGCGGCAATGCCGTGATTTTCACCATCATCGGCGTTGTTATGGTCTTTGTGCAGGGCTATTTCATTGGTAAGTGGAGCCGCCGCTTTGGAGAGCTACGCCTCGTGCAAGCTGGGCTGCTTTTACTCTCTGCTGGTCTCATTTTCACCGCGCTCACGCCCCGTCAACCGCTCCCCGGCTATTCACAAGAGGCGCTTATCGCGTCGCTAGCAGAGAGCCGCAGCGTGGGCGGCGAAGTGGCAGAAGTCAACGTACAGGTGGAATTGCCACCAGAAGGTGAAACAGGCTATAGCGGCATCATCTGGATTATTGTGGCGCTTGTGCCCGTAGCAATTGGCGGCGGTATCCTGCGCCCGTCGATTAACACCTTACTCACTAAACGCACATCCCCCGCCGAAGTTGGCGCTATTCTCGGCGTGAGTTCCGCTTTTGTCAGCGCGGCAAATGCCATCACACCGGCGCTTGGGGGCTTCGCCTTTGAGCAGTTTGGCGGTAGTTTGACATTTTTCATTGGCGGCATCATTATTGCGCTGCTCTTCCTTTGGGCGTTGCGCGCTATCCGAGAAGAAACCGCCCCCATCGGCGACACCGTGACGGAATCTGCTTAAAACCAAAAGGGGCGACCAATTTGACCGCCCCTGATTATTGTCTTATTCCTCGCTATTTGGCGCATTTAGCTGGCGAATGTAGGCGATGATGTCCCACATCTCACCATCGCCCCAATCAATCCGCCCGCCATAGGCTGGCATCCCCATACCTGTGACCGAGTTCGGCGAATCGGATGAGCGCCCAACACGCAAGAAGTCCAATAGTTCCTCATCCGTCAGCCCATTGACGAAATCAGAACCGGCAAGTGGCAATCCCACGCCACTCCCGTCGCCTTCTGGCCCATGACATCCCGCACAGCCCTCGTTATACAGCGTTTCACCACGTTGCGGGTCGCCCGCCTGCGAAGTATCGAACAGGGGTGGCAGGGTGGCATCTGGTAGTGGTGGCAAGGTTGCAACAGGGGGCAATTGGCTCGCTGTGGTGGCTGTTGGCGCGGGAGGCTGTGGCGCTTCGGTCGCTTCTGGCGTCGCCGTTATCGCCACTTCAATGCCAGAGAGCAGCGCGCCATTGAGGACATAAATTTCGCCTGCATTGGCCGACGTGTTATTTGCGCCATCGCCGCCCATAGCGTTGGGGATAATATCGATATAGCCATCACCATTGATATCATAAACCGCAATGGCATAGGCCATCATGTCATTTTCATCTGCCCCAACGACATAGCGCACTCGCAAATCATTCGGCTGTTCGGAAGGCAAGGTGATGCTACGGCCATCATGGGGGAAGCCGCCCGCCTGCCCGTAAAGAATAGCTAATAGGCCAGCGTTGCGCCGTGGAATGAGGTCATACCCCACAGCGTCATAGTTCGGCGCGCCATAGGCCAAATCATTAAAGCCGTCGCCATCAAAATCCGCCACTCGTAGCGTATCCCCGCCTTTGCTATCTGCCTGGTCAACATAAACGACGACAGCATCATTGAGCGGGTTAGAGAGGTCAATCATGCGTCCAGCGAAGTTCTCATCAGTATAAATCACCCACGCTTCCCCGCCGCCTTCATACTGGTTATTAGGGCCGCTGCCGATGAGTGTGCCCAGCACCAAATCATCTTGCCCATCACCGTTCAAGTCGCCCGTAGCGATTTCTTCACCGAGTAAGTCGTTAGGGTCTGGCCCATAGATAACGGTAATCGACGTATCGCGCGGTGCGCCTGTGTTGGGGTCAATGCGCGCGGCGAGGTCAACCGTTTGCCCGCGCAACTGTGGCCCCCCAAAAATGACATACGTATCGCCAGCGTTATAGCGGGCATTGCCGGGTCCGTCGCCACCGCCGAAGGAAAGCCCCTCTACGCCCGCCGAGCCACGCCAGAGTGCCGCGCTGACAATCGCATCGGTATAGCCGTCACCATTGAGGTCACCACGCCCCCAAACACACGAACCGAGCAAATCGTCAAAGTCAGCACCGATGATGCGGGTTGCATCAATGGGGGGCGTCCGCATATCGGTGACTTGCCCATATTTTATTGTCCAATCTGGTGCGCCATAGAGTATCCACGCTTCGCCCGCGTTAATGCGGCGGTCGCCTTCGCCGTCGGCTTGCGTTGCGCCGATAATTAAATCGTCATAGCCATCCGCATCAAAATCGCCCGTCTCTACCCAAATGCCGAAGCGGTCTTCCTCAGTCGCGCCATAAAACACAACCACCCCCTCCGGTGGCGTTTGCAGGTCTACTTCTGCGCCATAAGTTGCCGCGAAGTCTGGGCTACCAAACACCACATACACCGCGCCTGCATTGGGGCGGCTACGGTTGAGGCTATCGCTGTTCTGTGCGCCAAAGGCCACATCGCTATACCCATCGCCGTTCAAATCGCCGACAGCTATCTCTGTACCCGCCATATCGCCAGCGCGCTCACCTAAAAACGTGACAATCTGGTGATTAGCTGGCATACCCTCTTCTAGTGCAATGCGCCCGTCAATATCGCATAAATCCAGCAGAATGCGCACCTGCCCACCTTGCACACGGTAGCCATCTGGTTTGGGAAAGCTGGCATTTTGGCCAGTAATGGCTAAATCGCCGCAACCATCGCCGTTAATGTCGGCAACGTCAACCGGCTTGCCAGTGAGCGAAGCGCCCTCCGGCGTGTCGTAAAAAACAAACGCCCCTTCCTGCGGTAAGCCCCGCAAATCCCACGGATTGCCGCCAGAAGGTTCAATATCCGCTTGGGCTATGGCGAAGCTAGCAACTATCGCCATACAGATAAGGCCTATTATCCCTAATTTATGCTGACTGTATCGTGGCATCGTCATTCGCCTATCTCATAAGCCAAATAGAAAAACCGCAGCACATTATAGCAGCCGCTTTACATGCGTATATAGATAACTTGCGGTATGGTTGATGTGTCACATCTGGTGGCTTGTAGGGAGGATTCGGAATCAATGAGCAGAATTACTTACCCACAGGTGGTGCTTTTTGGCTCTATGACCGCGGGTTGGCATGAAAATGTGATCATTCCCTTGCTAGAGCAACTCGGCGTCACCTACTATCACCCTTCGCCACAGGGTGGTGATTGGAACGAAGACAAGGGCAAGTCCGAAGCGCTGGTGATGCAACAGGCCGAAACAATAGTGATTGTTATCGAAGCCAGCAGTTCCAGTTTCGCCAGCCTCGCAGAAACGGGTTGGGCAGCCGCCAGTAGCGCCGTGCGTGGCCAGCGGCTCATCCTTTACATTATGCGCGATTATCACCCGCATATCCCGCTATGGATGCGCTTCTTCCCACCCTTGCGCCGCTTCTTCCGCACCATAGAAAACGCCAGCCGCCGCGCCCGCTTCCTCGCCCTACAGCACGCTGAACGCTTGCGCGGCGATATTCCCAGCCTCATCATTTGCGATAATTTAGAAGGAGTACGGCAGGAACTCATCAACATCTACAGTACACCGCCCGCCTAACCCCTTTGTATATGCCTATCTAATGTGAGGGCGGTATAGTGCTCTCATGTTAAAGGATTGGCTACATGGAAGATTTACGGGTTCTAATTGTCGCTGAAGATGTGCTAGCGCGCGCTGGTTTGGCCGCTATCGTCGGGGATGCAGAACCATCATGGACGATTGCCCAACTCGCCCCCGACCGCCTGCTTGCCGACATCGATATTTACCAGCCCGACATTGTGCTCTTTGACCTCGCTTGGGGCGATGCTACCGACACGGCACAATACATCGAGGCGACAGATGCGCCATTTCTCTTTTTGCTGGCCGATGAAGAACAAGCCGCACCGCTACTCGCTGCTGTTGGCGATGCGGTGACAGAGCGCTCGCTGGGGCTACTCCTGCGCAATAACCAGTCACCACATATCTTACAGGCGCTAGCGACTGTTGTAGCTGGTCTGAGCGTCATCGAGCCAGCGCTGATGATGGCATTGACGCCACCGCTTTCGCCCACCGCATTGGTTGATGAAATGGTAGAGCCACTGACGCCGCGCGAGCAGGAAGTGCTAGCCCTCATTGCCGAAGGGTTGCCCAATAAAGCCATTGCCCTTCGGCTGGGCATCAGTGACCATACCGTCAAGTTTCATATCAACGCCATTTTGAGCAAACTCAATGCCCAAAGCCGTACTGAGGCCGTCGTACAAGCGGCGCGACTAGGGTTGCTCATCCTCTAGCCGTTATTCCTGTACCCGCTCTGTGACAGTAATCGAGATATCATAATCGGCCAGCCCTTCCAGTGCAATCCAGAACGGGCGCACCAACTCATAAGGGCAATCGCCCTCAATCACCAGCCGCAAGTTCATGCTGAAGGTACGCGCAGCATCGTCTCGCGCCCAGTCAATGACTTCATGCCGCGCTTTACAGCCCATCCCACGACTCCATAAGCCCGCCAATACCTGCCCTTCGCTGAAGTCAAAAGGGACGCGCTCTACTGGGCGGCGGCAAAGTTGGCTGTTATCGGCTAAATTATAGAAGCGGATGTGCTCCTCTGCGTTGCGGATAACGAAAGTTTGTCCCGCCGCATCGTTGGCCGCCTCAAAACAAATACCGCGCAACATATCCGCTGCATCTTGCCATGGGTAGCTGTTGCCCGCCGTGGGTGTTGGGAGGCGGATGGTGGCGATAGTGGGCGGCGGTGGAGTTGGCGGCAAGTTGACCATACAAGCGGCAGAAAAAAGTATTACAATACCGCTTAGTAATGTTTGACGTTGATTTGTCATAAATTTTCGGATTAAATTCATAGAATTTTGTTCGCTACACTCTGTAATTTATGATAAGATGCTTACAAGTCCTATAATCATTAATTGGCTTTATTAAAGGTTAATCCCATGCGCATTCTCATCATCTCAGATATTCATGCTAATTTAACCGCCTTTGAAACCGTTCTTAAAGATGCCGAAGGTGAATGGGATTACGTTTGGTGTCTTGGCGATGTTGTTGGTTATGGCCCCGACCCTAATGAGTGTGTCGACCTCCTGCGCTCCTTGCCTCATCTTTGTCTAGCGGGTAATCATGACTGGGCGGCTCTAGGGCGGTTGGATGTGCGCACTTTCAATCCTGATGCGCGTTTTGCCGTGGAATGGACGCAAGACACGCTCACCGATGAAAATTTGGCCTATCTAGAAGCGCTTCCCACGACTTTTGTCATTGGTAGCTTCACCCTCACGCATGGTAGCCCGCGCGAACCAGTGTGGGAATACATTCTAGAGCCGATCGTTGCGGCGCTCAACTTCCCACATTTTGAGACGCCTTACTGCTTCGTTGGCCATACCCACCAGCCAGTGATTTACCAGTTGGTGAGCGATAATGGCGATACCGAAGCATTAGCCCCGCGTTATGGCGCGCGCCATAATTTGGGCGAGTATCGCCAGATTATCAACCCCGGCAGTGTTGGCCAACCGCGCGATTCTAACCCCAATGCGGCTTATGGCATTCTTGATACTGCGGAAATGTACTTTGAACACCGTCGCATCCCCTACGACATTCGCCGTACACAAGAACGTATGCGCTCGCATGGTTTACCAGAACGCCTCGTGACCCGCTTGGAGCATGGTTGGTAGATTGCACTTTTAACTTTATACAAAAACAGGGCGGCTTCTCATCAGAGGCCGCCTTTTTGCATATTAACGTGTCCAGACCGTGCCGAAGCTATCGTGCAACGTGTTTTCTGCCGCATCATAGGTATAAGTGACCTCAAAGCGCGCCAGTTCATCACGCCCCTCATTCAAGCAAACAGCCGTCATCTGAATGGTCATTTGTGCACCAATGAGTTGCCCGCGTCCCGTGCCTTCTGCGGCGGTTGCCCCGCCAAATCGCGCGCAAGCTGTCGCTAGATTGTCGTAAAGATACACGGCGTATTCATCTTCACCAATGCGGGTGATGGTCATCGCCACGTTGCTGCCGTCCACGTCGGTATGATACCAATTGCCCGCAATGCCCGTTGCTGCGGTGGGGTCGGGTGCTTCGGCAGTGGTTTCGCTGGCGGCATCTTCCACTGGTGTTGCCCCATCTTCTGCGGCTGTAGTTGTAGGCGGCGGGGTTGGTGTGGGCGCGCTAGCGAGCGTTATCGGTTGTGGTAATGCCAGCAGCGGCAAATGGTCGAGGCTCTCCTGCTCAAATCCCTGTGGCGGTGTGGGTGGTGCGCCTGCCGAGCCATCTAATGCCAGCGGCACATCGGTCATCTGCCCGCCAACTAATGAAACGCTGGCCTCTCCTACAGCGACATTGGCCAGCCCACTTAACAGCTGGATGTATAAATTTTGCTCAGCGGTATATAGGTGAGCCGTGCCGTCAAGCTCTAGCTGAACGCTGTTGATGAAAATTGTGGCGGGCAGTTCAACTGGTGTTTGCAAAAGGATGCCGCCAGTTTGCTCTGTCTCACATATCGAGGCTGTCCCGCTGGAAAGTGAGAACGCCTGCATAGGCGTCATTAGCTCATCACGTGGGGGCGTGTTCGCTAGCGCTTGCGGGTCGCCGCTATAGCTTGTAGCTGGCGCATAAATCCCTGTCTCTTATACACATCTGA
>WGEI01000251.1 GCA_015492875.1 Anaerolineae bacterium
GTTCTTATTGTAACGGTCAAAAATGAGGATATAAGGGAACGACGCCCAATAAACATACATGGTGAAGAACGTCATCATTGATAACCCTGCAGTCAGACCGAGTAATGTGGGCAACATATTGCGCCAAGTCGCTTTTTCGCGACTATGCCAGAAGGCGCGTAATGGCGCAGTCGCAACCAGAAATGCCCCCACCCCCAGTCCAAGGTGTGTCGGGCTGAGCAAGGCTTCCATACCTTCTTCAATGCCAAAAGTTTCGTGCCAAAGCATATCGCCAAAACCAGCCATGCCAAAGAGCACTGCGCCAGCTAATGCTAATTGGTAACCGCGTGGCAAGGCCTTTGCCCAGCTATAACCACGTGAAACATTGCGCCATAACATAAAGACAAGCAACGCAAACACAATGAGATAGGCGCTATACATAACACCATGATAAGGGGTAAAAAACGAATCATCGACAACCCCTTGATTATGCGCCCAGCCATCTAGATAGATGCCAGACACAAAGGCGAAACCGAGTAGCGCAAAGTAGAAATGGAAACGCTTGCTAACAGTGGCATAGCCTGATACTCGTTGTGCACCAGACACCCCATCTGTGCCCTCTAAAGTGGTCATAAGTAGCTTCTTTCGTCTATGTATAGTCGGTGCATGTAGTATAACAAATATGCTATACATCATTAGGACATACGTACATTTAACACACAAAAAGTAACAAGCAGTTCAATGGTTATATAACTTTATAGACACCGCATCTAATATTTTAACCAGTCTGCCAACTACGTAACACAACACCTGTGCCATTCAAGGTATAGGAAGTTAGCACGGCGGGCACAAGGGCGGTGCGGCCAATGGATAGGTTGATAGCGGTATCATCCGCCGTTAGCGATACTTCACCCTCAATGCAAGTGAGCGCATGGAAGCACCCCTGCGTTTGTACATGTTGGGGCGCACCATTTAAGCGATGACGGGCAGTGCGGAAATACTCCCCATCAACGATAATCACTTGGTCTTGTGCTGTATCAATATGCGTGATGGGCGGCAGCGTTTCGACATTGGAGACCTGTGTGCCTTTTTCGATATGGAGTTCGCGGGGTTCGCCATCTAAGCCGAGCCGATTCCAATCGTAGAGGCGATAGGTCACATCAGATGATTGTTGAATTTCATAGATGAGCAAACCAGGACCTATGGCATGAATGGTATTCGCCGCCAGATAGACCACATCACCCGCTTTTACATCGGCAAAAACGAGTAAATCCTCCAAATATCCGTCGCGGATAGCTTGCGCCAATTGCTCACGAGTCGTCCCTGTTTTGACGCCAATAACCAGTTTGGCATCGGGTTCAGCTACTAAAATAACCCATGCTTCAGTTTTGCCGCGCGGGTCGCCTTCTAGTCGGCGCGCTTGCTCATCATTAGGGTGTACCTGCACAGAAAGCCAATCGGACGCATCAAGTAGTTTGGCCAATAAAGGGAAACCTTCATCGGGGTTATTGCCCTCTCCTACTAGCTTGACGCCATAACACTTTAACACATCGCCCAAAGTTTGGCCTGCCAGCGCGCCATTCTCCACAATTGCGGTATCGTGGAGTTCCCACGATTCGCCATAAGGCTCATCAGTTGGTAGGGATTTATGTAAATAGGTAGCAAGCCGCCGCCCGCCCCACACTTTCACATGTAGTGAAGGCTGAAGTAATAGCGGGTATAGCGCTGGTGTACTCATGAAAGCACCTTTCTTAAGAGGCGTAGGATGACATAGGCGTTATGATAGTCATAAGGCCTAGATATGCCAATGCTCCATCAAGCTGCGTTATAATCAGCGGCGTACAACCGCAAAGGGAGGCATTTATGGCTGCCGATTTATATGACCCGCAAGTAATACTCGATCATTTGCACCGCGCCAAAGTGCCGCGATTATTTGAGGTGGGCATCTCCGAACGGGAACAGCGCACACGGCTAGGGCATGCCAAAAAAATCTTAAATGAAGCCGATACATTCATCCAGCGCTCCATTAGCAGCCTAAAAGCCCAATATACGCCTGACAAAAAGAAACGCAGTTCATCTGATGAGCACGCTAGCAAAGAGAAGCTACGGAAGGCACTGGCGCCTTATTTGCTATTAGAGACACTTCACAAGGAAATACGCGGGCAGGTGCAAAAGCTAGAAGAAGCCCTCGCTGCTGGCAAGCTCATTCCGCCGGGATTTGAGTTCGATGAATATATCTTCGGGGATAGTGAAACGGGCGAATGGTTTCTTGGTGACCATGAGGCTTATGACTTGTGGCAATATGCGCTAGAAGTGAAGCAGCGGCTTCATGGGTTCATGGAACAGCGCGAGCCATTACACCAGCAGATGAAGACGCTCAAACAGGCTATAGCAGCCACCAAAAAAGAGGCACAGGAAGCCAAACGCAGCTTGCGCAAACAGCAAGAAACGAAAGGGCGCTTTCGGATGGTGTTCGCATTGCTCATACTAGGTGGGTTGGCGGGCATAGGGTTTGCGGTTTTTCAAGCAGTAACGGTAGAGCCGATTAACCTGCCAATCGTAGCAGGGGCGGGCGGCACTGGGGGACTGTTGCTCTTCATTGCGTTTATCGCCGGCAGGGTGCGGCGCGGGCGGCAACAACGTTGGCAAGAAATTTTACCCATAGCGCAAGAACGTTATAAAACCCTGCAAATTGAGATGAAGCAACTACGCGCACAGTATGACCCGCTCAATGTCAAATGTAAAGAATTGCTAGATGAATGGCGGGCAATCCGTAAAGGCTTTTAATCCCCTAGATGACAAATGTCATAGCCATAATTAGCCATACATCATTAATAGCAGGCGGCGCTGACATCGCTGACAACGATATGTTTGCTGTTGACGCCAACGCCAAAAGGAGGGAGTTGCATATCGTGGTTCAACTTGCCGTTATACCGGTTCTATTCTTTGCGTTTTTCACGCAGGGCATCAGCGGCTTTGGCTCTGCACTCATATCGATGCCGCTGCTAGTCACGTTAATCGGGCTAGAAGTGGCCGCCCCCCTATTCGCAGCCATTGGCATCGTGAGCCAATTGGTCATGCTTATCCACTATAGAGAGTCCTTCACATTCCGCGAAATTTGGCGACTGCTCATTGGGATGGCTATTGGC
>WGEI01000252.1 GCA_015492875.1 Anaerolineae bacterium
GCCATCAATACCCCTTATGGTTCTGTGGGTGTTGGTTCTGTTGGTGGAATAATGCCTAAATCGTTCCCTTCACCGTTCTGTGTGGTTGTTGGTTGTTGTCCCGCCACTTGCGAAGTGGCGCCCGTCTGTGGACGAGTAATTTGCGATAATACGCTGATTACTTCACCATTGTAATAGCCAGGGGGAATACCCAGCGCCTCTAATTGGGCGCGCGCGGCGTCATTGGCTGCTTGTGGGCTGCCAAATTGCGCGTAAATATCTGGCCGTAGCTGCTCATCCAATGCGGGAATGCCACCAATAGGTACAATGCCCGTTTCAACCCGTTGGTGTTCAGGCGGCACTGGTTCATTGAACAGGTCATAACCAAGACCAGCGGTGATAGAGTAACCCGGCCATGGCTGTTGGGCATAGGCATTCTCAGTTGTATCGAGCAAATTCGGTGGCGAACCATCTAAAATATCCATCACGAAGGGCACGACCTCGCCAAGATTATCGGGCAGTGCCGGGCTTGTTAAAGCATAGGCGAGCGGCTCAAACAACAGCCGTAGATTTTCCGCCACATCGTGTAATTGGGTTTCTTCCAGCGGAATCACTGCACGGACATCCAATGCAATATCTAACTCTTCATCCACAGGCACATTCAAGTCCAAACTCACCGGCAGTTCTAACCCTTCGGGCAAGGTGAGATTAACGGTTGCGTTGACCCCATACGCATTAATGCCGGGTAGGTCAATCAATGCCGTAACATTGAGCGGCACAGGCTCTGTTAACGTTACAGTTGTGTTGGTTTGTAGTGGGATGTTCAACCGAACAGGGATACGGTCGCGCACCGGAATTGTCCAGTCAATCGTTGCCGAATCCAGGCCGACGAAGCTGCTATGTAAGCCTGCCACAAGCGGCGTCGCTATATTATCCCGAATGTCGAATATCAGGATGCCTAAAGCCAGCAAAACGACAACTAAGATGATGTTGACGACAAATGAAAAAACGATCATAAAGCGCCAGAACCATTTACCCAACCCGCGTATGATGCGCATAGTGGTCTCCTTCTAGCGATATGTGCCACCGGTAACTGTTGACACTATACCCCGTCTCTGAACTGTCTGGCAACCTTTAAGGCCGAAATAACACTTTAATCGTTGTATCGTAAAAATTTAATGTCGGCAATATAAAAGGCGGCTGAGCGTGCCCAACCGCCTTATCATAGGATTGACGTTGGCTTACAGGCCAGCTTCGCGCCGTAGAATATCGGCTTTATCGGTCTTTTCCCATGGCACATCGATATCTTCACGCCCGAAGTGGCCATAGGCCGCAACCTGTTTGTAAATGGGGCGGCGCAGGTTCAAATCGCGGATGATAGCCGCAGGGCGCATATCAAAGTGTTTGCGGATGAGTTGCTCAATGACTTCATCAGACACTTTGCCCGTGCCAAACGTTTCGACTGCGAGCGATGTCGGCTGTGCCACGCCAATTGCGTAGGAAACTTGAAGTTCGAAGCGGCTGGCCAAACCAGCGGCAACCACATTCTTAGCGATATAACGCGCCATATAGGCGGCACTACGGTCTACTTTCGTGGGGTCTTTGCCACTGAATGCACCACCGCCATGACGTGCCACGCCGCCGTAAGTATCAACGATGATTTTACGGCCTGTTAAACCAGCATCGCCCAGCGGGCCACCGGTGACAAAGCGTCCAGTGGGATTGACGAAAATACGGGTTTCGTCATCGAGCAAACCCTCCGGAACAATGTCCATGATGATATATTCAATGACCTTTGAACGAATTTCATCCTGTGTGATTTCTGGCGCATGTTGGGTTGAAATCACAATGGCATCAATGCGCTTTGGCTTGCCATAGGCATATTCCACTGTAACTTGGCTTTTGGCATCTGGACGCAGCCACGGCAATTCTCCTGTTTTACGTGCCTCTGCCAAACGTTGCACCAAGCGATGCGATAATGAAACAGTCAACGGCATGAGTTCCGGTGTTTCGTCACAGGCGAAGCCAATCATCATACCTTGGTCACCCGCACCAATCGCTTCAATTTCTTCTTCGGTCATCTGGCCTTCGCGGGCTTCTAGCGCTTTATCAACACCCTGCGCAATATCGGACGATTGCTCTTTAATGGAGACAATCACGCCACAAGTTTCCGCATCAAAACCATATTTACCGCGAGTGTAGCCAATTTCACGGACAGTTTCCCGCACTAGTTTCTCGATGTCAACGTACGCGCTAGTGCTGATTTCACCAAAGACAAAGACCAGACCGGTGGTTGTCGAAACTTCGCAAGCTACGCGGGCGTTGGGGTCTTGTTCTAGCAATGCGTCGAGAACTGCATCCGAAATCTGGTCGCACATCTTGTCCGGATGCCCTTCAGAGACGGATTCCGAAGTGAAGAAATACTTAGGAGAAGTCATAAATGTGAGATTTGCCACGGTTATTCGCTCCTGTCGCTCTATGAACCGGTGTGTCGGTGGCATGAGAACAAAAAAACGCCATGGGTTATACATAGGCGTTCGTGGTCATTCATTGCCACTCATCTGCCAGAGATAACCTCTGTCGGATTTGGCACCTTCCCGATGCTTCGGGGGTTGCCGCGGCTTCTTCGGGCCGATTCCCTCCACCGCTCGTAATGAGTGCGTGCTTATTCAGCACACAATATTCTATTGATGGCAGCAATTCACTGCGGCGCGTACTATACCACAGGCTATATTTCCTTGCAACGGCGATTGCGCTTGGAAGAACTTGCCTATTACACTAATTGGCCTTAATTGAGGTCTTGCATTATCCCAAAAGCCGTGCTACTCTGCTCAATATGAGCGAACAAACAGCATTCCGGTTGATGTGTATCTGTATGTGTATGTGTGACGGAGCCGCAAGGA
>WGEI01000253.1 GCA_015492875.1 Anaerolineae bacterium
GCCGGATACAGGGCTTTGCGCACGTTCAACTCCTCAACAGGTAGTCAAACCAATTATCAACTTATATCGGTTTGAGGATGATAAATCTGGCGTACACGCTCCGCCAGTAAGCGATGTTGTGGCAGCCTGAGCGTCGGGTCTTCTTCAAAAATGGTTCGGGCTTCCTGTTGAGCCAGCTGTGCCAGCTCTGGCGTTACATATTCGCCTAGTAACAGACCACCGCCCCCGCTTTGTCGTGTGCCAACAATTTCACCAGCGCCGCGTTGTTTCCAGTCAATTTCCGCCAGCTTAAAGCCGTCATCGGTGGCTTGCATGGCTTCTAAGCGGGTAATTGCTTCTGGCGATTTGTCATCGGTGATAAGGATGCAATAGGATTCATGCTCGCCACGACCAACACGCCCGCGCAGTTGGTGCAATTGCGCCAAGCCAAAGCGGTTAGCATTCTCAATAACCATAACGGTGGCATTGGGTACATCAACACCCACCTCTGCGACTGTCGTCGTCACCATAATGTCATATTCGCCTTTGGCAAAAGCGGTCATGACCTCATCCTTTTCTTCTGGAGACATGCGACCATGTAAGAGGCAAACTTTATGGCGGAAAAAGACCTCTTTTGCGTGTTGATAAGCTTCTTCTGCCGACATCGCATTGATCGTTTCAGAGGCTTCTACCAAGGGGTTAACGATGAAGGCCTGCCGCCCCTCGTTAATCTGCTTTTGGACAAACTCGTAAACACGTTCACGCGCCACCGAAAAGACGTAATGTGTTTGAACTTTTTGGCGTCCGGGCGGCTTTTCATCCAAAATTGACAAGTCTAAATCTGCATAAAACGTCAATGCCAATGTGCGTGGGATAGGTGTAGCGGTCATAACTAGCAAATGCGGGTTAACGCCCTTCCCGCGTAAGGCACGACGTTGCTCAACGCCGAATTTGTGCTGTTCATCGATAATGGCAAGTGCTAGCTCGTTGAACTCGACCCTATCCTGAATGAGGGCATGAGTGCCAATCACAATATCAATTGAACCATCGGCGAGACCACGATAAATTGACTCTCGCTCGCTTTTCGTCAGTGCGCCTGTCAATAAGGCAATAACGGGTTTATGCTCCAATGGCACTTGTTCGAAAGCCTTTTGCACGTTGCGATAATGCTGTTCAGCCAGAATGCTAGTCGGCGCCATCATCGCCCCTTGTTTAGCAGCAGCAAAGGTGAGCGCTAAAGCCACGATGGCCACAGCGGTTTTGCCCGCGCCAACGTCGCCCTGTAACAGGCGGTTCATCGGGCGTTCTGTCGCCATATCTTGCCAAATTTCCCTAATGGCGCGCCATTGGGCATTCGTCAATTCATATGGGAAGGCAGACTGGACAAACGTTTCTAGGAAATCATCAGAAACCTCTAAGGGTATTCCCGACACAGATTGCCATTCGTGGCGATTGGCCAACACGCCGAGTTGCAAAAGGAGCAGTTGATCAAACACAAAGCGACGGCGGGCATGTTCTAAATGGTCATGGCCTTCGGGAAAATGCAGATTGCGAATTGTCCAGTTAATATCCGCGAGGTCAACCCGCTCTAGCGTCGCCTCTGGCACATAATCGGGCATCTCATCTGCCCATGTATCAATAATGCGCTTCATATTGCGGCGAAAAGAACGCGCCTTCACCCCCTCAGTCAGTGGATAGACGGGAACAATGCCAACAGTGTGCAAATTCTCCGCGTCGAGATATTCCCATTCAGGATTAGCCATCTGAAGGCGATGGCCATATACTGAAATTTTGCCACTGAGCACAACATGCAAGCCCTTTTTGATGGTGCGAATGAGATAATGCTGGCCGAAGAAAATCACCTGCAAAATACCCGTATCGTCATCTACAAGCATGAAGAAATCTTTTCGCCCGCCGCGCCCAATACGCACTTCGGTATGTGTCACCTTGCCGATGACTGTTTGCACGGTATTGGGCTGAAGCTTGCTAATGTAATTGAGGCGGGTGTAATCATCATAACGCCGCGGCAAATACAGCAGCGCGTCGTTAATGCTGTGAATGCCCAGCTTAGCAAATTGTTCTGCTATACGGGGGCCAATGCCCTTAACCACGCTGACAGGCTGTTCTAATGCCTGTAATCGTGCAGCCGCTTCTTCAGGGTCTAAAGCGGGGCGCGGCTTTCGTGGCGGGCGGGCTAAGCGCGGTTCTGGCGGCAAATCTCGCTGTGGGGTGAATGTTCGGCGAGATGAGCCGTATTTTGAAGGCTTGCGTGCGCTTCTAGCGACTTTTTTCTTCACGGGCGGGGGCGCATCTGATTGAACCACCTCTTTGGCAGGTAAATCGCTACCCACTGGTGACTTCGACACCTGAGGTGGCGGTGAGGTATCGGGCTGTTCATAGAGATGCAAACGCGCTTGATATTCTGGGGGCGCAGGTACGCGGCTCATTATACGGTCGAGCATATAAGCAATCGTTTTAGCCCGTTCAGTGAGATTATCAATGTCATCATAAGCCCGCATTAAGTCCACCAGTTCATCGACAAGAATGTGATGCTGGGGCAAGCGAGCTTGTTTATGGGCATCCTGCACCCATTTTGCGCTGTAGGCGGATAAACCACCAATAACCGCCTTGTTTTTACAGCCCTGTTCACGCTCAAGTTTAAGAATTTTGACAAGCGTTTCTAAAGCAGAAGGCATAGGCGATTTAGCTTCTCCAATTAGCACTAACGGGTGCAACGCCGACCGCACCCGGCCCAATATGTGTGCCGACAGCGGGGTTTACCATCGTGATATATGTATTATCTGGAGCAATATCCGCAAGGCGATCGCGCAATTCTTCGGCAGATTTCAGATTATCGGCGTGGATAATCGCTAAATGGGAAAGTGGCGCCATTTCCCGCGCTAATTGCTCTAGCTTATTCACCATGCGGCTGAACGTACGCACACGCGCATAGGAGAAAACTTCACCATCTTTAACGCTGACAATAGGCTTGATGTTCAGCAATGAGCCAATGCCAGCAGTTGCCCAACTCACACGCCCGCTACGACGTAGATATTCAAGAGTTTCTAAGCCGGCATATAGCGCTTGATGGTCACGCACTTTCCGAATAGCTTCCAAAACTTGGAGCACATCACCCGTTTTTTCAGCGACTTCACAGGCGATGCGCACTTGCCAGCCCAAGGCAGCGCTCAACTGGCCAGAATCTAGTAGCGTAACTTTGTCTTGTGGTAAGTTAGCAGCCCCCAAGCGCATTGAATTATGCAAACCGCTGAGGGAGGCGGGGGCAGTCAAGATAATGAGGTGGTCTGCACCAGCAAATGTTCGCTCAATAATCTGCTGGGAAAGCCCAGAAGAAGCAGCTGAAGTTGTCGGAGTTTCCGACATGGTACGCATTAAGTTGTAGTAACTACCCCGATCAAGTTCGACACCATCATCAGCATAGCTGCCACCGCCATAGTTCACATAGGCGGGCACTACACCAATGCCATAATGCTCGACAACGTCTTGTGGTAAATCAGACGTGCTATCGGTAACAAGGCGGATTTTCTTAAAACTCATCGTCATATCCTGTTTCATTTTCAGCTTCTAAAATCACAACACCTGTTGCATCGGGGCCAATTAGTGTAGCTAACGAGGCCCCATATGCCAGATAAGGAAAGTGGCGACCGGGAAACTCCACCGAAAGGCGGTCTTGTAACATACGCGCCTGTTCGGTGAGGTGTTGTTTATGTTGTAAAATGAGAATGTCCTGCAGGTCTTCAAATTCGGTAGCAAATTCCACCAGACGCTCTATACCTTGAGAACGAGTTCTCACCTTTTCAGTGGGGGCGAGTAAGCCCTCTTCAATCGTGATAATAGGCTTAGCCCCCAACAGTGTACCAAGTATAGCATGGGATGGACTTATTATCTTGTTATAGGATAAATAGTGCATTGACTCTAGATAATAGGCAACATAGATACGGTCAACCGCACCGCGAAGGATTTTGATGATTTGCTCTGGGGTTTTGTGCTGTGCAACAGCTTCTACAGCCAGCCGAACTAGTAATCCTTGAGCAGCACATATATTCTGTGAATCTATCACATGAATAGCGCACTGCCCCATAAGCTGTTGGGCGGCTTGACGGGCATTAGCCCAACTCTCTGTTTGTTCTCTAGAGGTGTGGATGGAGATAATCGCTTTATAGTGGCGAACAAGTGGCGTATAGGCCGCGATGTAATCATCTACAGAGGGGGCGATTAGCTTTGGATGCAGCGATGAACCGCCGAGAAGACGAAGCATCTCCTCGGCGGTAATATCGACTTCTTCACGATAACGTTTACCATCGATTTCAATTTGATAAGGGACTACTGTCACCGCATTTTGTTTAGCAAAAGCGGGTGATGGTAAACGCGCAGCGCTATCGGTTAAGACATGTATATCACTCATCACTCAATACTGATGATATATGGATATAGCGGCTGCCCGCCGTTGACAATTTCGAACTCCAGATTATCAAAAGTTGATGACAGCTGAGCGACTAAATCTTGCGCCTGCTGAGCAGATACCTCATTCCCACGATATAAGGTAACAAGCTCATAATCTTCTGCATGGGCTTTATGGAGTGTTTGTTGAACAACAGCTAAAAGCTCGTCTCCCGAAGCGACGAGCTTACCATCTACCAGCCCAATAACCTGCCCTTCTGCAACTGTTACTCGGTCAAATTGAGCGTTACGGGTGGCATAGGTAATATCGACACTGACCACCTCTGCGATAATTTCATTCATCGCCTCAACAATATCTTCGAAGGGCGCAACGCCTCGCATGTCATTATAAACCAACATGGCGGCAATCCCTTGTTGGATAGTGCGGTTGGCGATAACGTGTACTTTTTTGCCACGTGCTAGCGTTGCCGCTTGCTCTGCGGCCATGATGATATTTTTATTGTTGGGCAAGATAATTATTTCATCGTTCGGAAGTGAATCAATGGCAGCGAGGAAATCTTCGGTGCTGGGGTTCATCGTTTGACCGCCAGCGATAATACGAGCGGCGTGCAATTCTTTATCGAAAAGCGCAAAGAGGCCATCGCCAGATACGACGGTAATTATAGCTACGCCATCAACTTCCTTTTGAACGCCTGATTCTTGCTTTTGGCGATTTTCGACATACCCCTGATATTGAAGTTGCATATTCTCAACAACCACATCATCAATTTGAACACCAAGCCCAATCGCATAGCTCAGGGGTTCGCCGGGATTATGGACATGAACATGCACTTTTATCAAGCGTTCATCGCCAACGACAAGGGTTGACCAGCCCATCGCATCAATATCAGCGCGGATTTTGGCCACGTCCATATTCTCGCCATGCATTAAGAACTGAACGTCGTAGCCATATCCTTCTTCATCCTCTGGCACTAAGGCCTCTTCCCAATGGTGGCCATTTAGGTCATCTTTAGAGAGCGTATCGCCAAAAGAGACCTCTTCCCCATTGAGCATACGTTGCATACCCTCAAGGATGGTCACCAAGCCCATGCCACCAGAATCTAAAACGCCAGCTTCATGCAAAATGGGCAATAGCTGAGGTGTGCGCTTCAAAGATTCACGGGCAGCTTGAATCATAAAATCAAGCGCTTCACGAAGGTTTACCCCCTGTTGCGCCGCCTCTAGTGCTGCGTCTTTCGTTTCGCGGGCGACAGTTAAAATCGTCCCCTCAACGGGTTCAATAACTGCCTTATAAGCAGATTCAACAGCCGAGATGCAAGCCTGCGCCATCAACTCGGTATCAAAAAATTCGTGCCCTCGTAAAGCGGAAGTGAAACCGCTGAGAATTTGAGAGAGGATAACGCCAGAGTTACCACGTGCGCCCATCAATGCGCCCCGTGCGAGAGCTTCTCCGACAATGCCAACATGTGCTTCATCCATATGTGCAATTTCGCCATAGGCTTTTTGCATGGTGAGCAGCATATTCGTACCCGTATCCCCATCAGGAACGGGAAAAACGTTCATCCGGTTGACTTGTTCGACATTACGTTCCAGCCATGCCAGTCCGGAAGCCATCAACCATTTGAACATATGACCATCACAAACCTGGTTTTTGATTTCAACGACCATGAGTTACATACCCCATATACACATGATTGCGCCGTAATAGTTTATAACACCGGACTAGCAAAAATGTTGCGCCGGTAGCCTACTTCTCAACGCTCTGCTTCTTGTGCGGCTATAGCAGCGCGCAGGGCATCAATACCCTGCTTGACAGTATGTTTGGCATTAAAAATCGCTGTCCCGGCGATGAGAACGTCTGCCCCAGCGCGAACAGCAGCAGGTGCAGTTTCGGGCTTTATCCCGCCATCAACCTCAATACGAATTTGGCGCTGGTTCTTTTCAACCATAGCGCGTAATTGGGTGATTTTGGGTAAAACCTCTGGAATGAAAGCTTGTCCGCCAAAGCCAGGGTTCACTGTCATAACAACGATAAAATCTAAGAATGGTAACACTTCGCTTAAGGCAGCTGCGGGCGTGTGGGGGTTAATCGCCACACCAGCACGACAACCAAGCTCATGAATCTGCTGTAAAGTACGGTGTAAGTGTGCGCATGTTTCTAGATGTACCGCAATGGCCGATGCGCCAGCTTGTGCGAAAGCTTGTAGATAGCGTTCTGGCTCAACAATCATGAGATGCACATCAAGCGGCAAGCTCGTCACCCGACGCAAGGCCTCAACGATTAAGGGGCCAAATGTTATATTAGGCACGAAACGGCCATCCATCACATCGACGTGCAATAAATCAACGCCAGCAGCCTCTGCCTCGCGGGCTTGCGCACCTAACCGTGTCATATCAGCAGCAAGGATAGACGGCGCGAGTTGTATCGATTGATTCACAAGCAATGCCTTAAGATAAGTTACCAATCGGCAGTTAATCTTACCGAGATATTGAGTAATCTGCAATTGTTCAAATAAATTTATACAAACTGTCTACCGTGATAATTCATGAACCAAAACAGAAAAGGCCTTAAGACCATTACGGATAACAAGATATACTTAAGAGCGAAGAAAAATCTTTAATTGCAAAAGGAGTTGGCGCAAAGGAGTTTGCGCGCAAAAGGAGTTTGCGATGGAATATCGTCGTTTAGGGCGTGCAGGTATGAAAGTAAGCGCTATTTCTATTGGCGCGTGGCTGACATATGGCGGCGATGTTGAGTATGAAAGCGCCAAAGCGTGTTTACATACCGCTATAGAGA
>WGEI01000254.1 GCA_015492875.1 Anaerolineae bacterium
ATTTATAGGATGATAAAAGAGGAACAAGAATATCTACGATAAACTTCGTCAAAATTGACTTTAGCCAATGGATATGCTAGCATGTGAAATTGAGTAAGAAACGTCAATAAGCGGGAGAAAAACCGCAATGAGTGAAAATCAAACACCCAGTAAACTATCGAAAGAAGAGGGGTTGCGGGAAGCTTTGCGGGTTGTCGTTGACCCCGAAATTGGGATGAATGTTGTCGAACTTGGACTTATCCGTAACATTGAAGTTTACGATGATCGCGCCCATATTCTGATGATTATGACAACACCCTTCTGCCCCTATGCACCACAATTGCTTGAACAAACACGCCGCACCGCTCAGGAGTATCTAGGCGTGCCGACAACTATCGAGATGGGCATGGAGATGTGGGACCCCAGCATGATGGAAGAAGGCGTTGCCAACGATTGGGGACTGTTCTAAGCAAATCACTTCGATTAAACAAAAGTAAAAGGGCACTGGCATGCCCTTTTTTGTTGTGTTAACGTGCTGGCCGATGATCAAGGATGAATTGCAGCGGGTCGGCATAGTGTTTGAGTAAACGTGCCAAATCTTTGCCGGGCCAATCACCTGGCTTGGTTTCAAGAACCGTTGAGGTGACAACATCAAAATGAAGATGGGGGATATAGCGCCCGCCCCCGCTGCCAATCTCGGCAATAAGCTGGCCACGCTGGACACGGTCGCCAACTTTTACGCGCACATTTTGCATATGGCCATAGCGGGTATAGACCACCTTGCCAGTAGGTGTATAGAGGGGGTCATGGCGAATGATGGTGACGTTACCCCAAACGTTCAAAGTTGCTTGGAAGATGACGACACCGCTGGCCGCTGAATATACCGGGACACCTAAATCGTCGTAAGGGCCTTTGCCAAAGTTCAAGTCGGCACCAGTATGGTAAGTTTCGCGCGGCGTACCAATGAAATAAAGCTGGGCAAACGGGCTTGCATCGCGCCAGCCAGCAGGCCAAACGCGGTCGCCGGCTCGTTCGGCGGCAGTCCCGACGGGGGAATCAAAGCCATCTGCTACAAAAACGCCGTCGATAATGGTCGGTTGGCCGGGTTCAGACGGTGTGGTGGGGGTTGTTGTGCCTGTGTTACCACTGGTAGGAGAAGTAACAATGCGGCGGAAGCGGACGGCATCAAATGCAATCAAGCGTCCCGATTCAAAAGTTACGTCATTGAGGAAAACTTTGCCAGCATTGGGCGCACCCTTAACTAGTTCGAAGATACCCAATGACACCCATTGATTATGATGACGCCACTGGTCTATTTCTACAATAACTTCTGTATCTGTGCCTTTTATGCCGTGAATTTTATAACGGGCATTACTGGTCGTAGCGTTACGGGCGGGCACAAACACAGAAATTTGATATGTGCCAGACGTGGGCAACTCCGTTTTCCATTCTGCCCATACTTTGCTGCGTTGGGGTTCGGTGGTGGTGTAATAGACTTCCCAGCCCCAAGTGCCCGTGAAACGCTGGAATTCATCGCGTCCGGTGTAAGAGCCGCTACGAAACCCATCTCCGCCGGGGAAAACAATAACCTCTTCTGCGAAGTTGCCTGTTGGCTCTTCCTGTGGGGCAGCGGGAGAAACATCAATCGTAACGGGGCGATTGACGACACTATAGTGGGGAATAACCCCAAATCGCCACCAACTTAGCCCCTTCGCACCATACCGCTTTGTAGCAAGTGTATGCGCAGCATCTTGTTCATCTAAAGGCGCATCACCTTGCAGCGCGGGAATCATAGGCAGCCCATACGAACTCCATGTATCATAAGCCATTTGGAGGGCTTCTTCTGGGGTATTCTGGAATGTATGCCAGTAAACTTGGGGATGGATACTGTTAATAAATGGCAGCCATTCATCGGGGAAGATGCTGTTATAGTGCCATGGGCGCGGGTCCATGCTCATGCCAATGTGGAAACGATCAGGAATCATCTGGCGGATGCGCATCATAAAGGGACGGATAGGCTCAGGCCCAGCGCGCCAAAAACCCACATATGGTTCAACATCTAAAATCATTGACCGAACACCGGGGCGATTGCATACCGCCGCGATAATATCAGCCTCGGCGTTAATATCTTCACCAGTTGGTACACACCAAGCATGAAACTGTAAGCCATATGTGTTAAGCACTTGTACCCAACGATCAACATCTTGTGGCCCATTGATGGCTAGGTCGCCTTCATCATACTCCCCCATCCAATTAGGGCCATCGCTCACTTTTACCCAAACCTGTGTCACATTAGGGGCTACGGCTTTGACCGCTGCTGCAAATTGGTCAATAGTGCTATAAGGGAC
>WGEI01000255.1 GCA_015492875.1 Anaerolineae bacterium
CCTGTATAGTCTGGGCGAGCGCTTTGACGGCTGTCATTAGCTTACGAAAGTCATCCGAGCCGCCACCACTTGCTTGCTCTGGTGATAGCATGATGTGATAAAGTTCCTTCATGATTTTCCTCCAATACCTAGTTTAGTCTTTATGAACTGAATGCGTCTTCCAGCGCTTCTAACGTAGCTGGATGTAGTAATTGGCGTAGTTGTCGTTTGGCGTGGAAGAGCCGCGATTTCACTGTCCCTAAACTGACCCCCTGTACTTCTGCAATTTCGCTATAGGATAGCCCTTCTTCACTGAAGAGAATGAGCGCCTCCCGTTGGGGTGGTGAGAGTCTATCTATGGCTTCTCGCACTTCCATGTGTAATAAAATCCAGTGAGCAATATCGTCCATTTGATTGCGATTGCCTTGATTAAAAGAAACATAGAGTTCTACCGGTTCATCATCGAGCGAAAGCCAATCCCGTTTTTGTTCCCGCCGCAGTTCGTCATAACAGCGGTTGCGCGCAATGCGGTACAAGTACGGGCGTAAGTGCGAAGGCGGTTGTATACGGTGCATATTGCGGTAAAAACGAATGAATGTATCTTGTACAATGTCATCTTCAGCGTCATGCCCGCCGCTTATCCGCCGCACAAATCGCCGTATGACAGGTTCTAGACGGCGTTGTAAGGCTTCATAGGCTGTTTCATCGCCCTCACAGGCCGCTTTGAATAAAGCTTGTTCGCTCGTCTCCGCCACCATTCATGCTCCTTTTCATTGATATATACGTATTGTTATGGCAATGGGTTCAACTCTAGTTGCAAAAGTTTGTTGAGGTTCATAAACAAACCCTCTCTTAACCTATGGGCTTGCGTTACAATATCTCGCATAAATGACCGTACATTGGGGCAAACAACATGTTGAGCAATGACGAACTCATTGGTAAGCGCTTAGGCACTTTTATCGTAGAGGCCTTATTGAATGTCAGCGCCAACGGGCGTATGTATCGCGGGCGCGATGTTAGCAGAGACCGCTTGGCAGTGTTGAAGGTGATTGAGCCGGAAGTTGAAGCTTCAGTGCGTCCCGAAGAATACCGCACCCATGTGCAATTACAGGCGCGTTCTCTTGCTCATGTACGCCATCCACGCTTGGTACAGATATACCAATCGGCATGGGCTGGCAACTTGTTTTATATGGCGATGAGCTATGTAGAAGGGCTGACTTTGCGCGAGGTGCTAGATAAAAAGTTGTCCACTGACCAACTGCTAACGCCTCATGAGGTGATGGCGTGGCTGATGCAACTTGCACCGGCGATTGATTACATGCACCAGACGGGTATTTTCCACCGTAACATTAAGCCCAGCAATATCATACTTTCCTCTCGTGGCCCTGTGCTCAGTGATTATGGCCTCATCATCCGCGCAACTGCCGCCACAACTAGCAACCCCTTTGGCAGCGTTCACTATACCCCGCCAGAACAGTCTCTAGCTGCCGATAAAGTTGTGCCGCAAAGCGACCAGTATGCGCTTGCTGTTACTGTTTACGAGTGTTTGACCGGGCGCCCGCCGTTTACTGCTCGCCGTCCGATGGAAGTTGCCCTCAAACATTTGAACGAGTTGCCGTCACCACCAAGCGAGTTCACCCCCTCGCTACCAGCAGACGTTGATGCGGTGCTGCTACGTGCCTTGAGCAAAGAGCCGCAAGCCCGCTACCGCACAATTGGTGAGTTCACCAGTGCCTTACAAGTGGCATTGGGGCTAAAACAGGCGAAGTAAGGGATGAGCCAAAGACGGGCATTCTGGCTATCATGCGGCGTATTGGCGCTGTTGGTGCTGGTCTTCTTCTATCGTTTGGCGTGGACAAATGGCATTCTGGCGCGTGGCGATACCTATGTCTATTTCTATCCATATTGGGATGCCCGCGACGCGGCACTATCAGCGGGGCGCTTGCCTCTATGGACGCCCTATATTTTCATGGGCGCGCCCTTACTGGCCAATCCGCAGCTGGGCACATTTTATCCCCCAAATTGGTTGACAATTTCGCTGCCCGCCCCTGATGCCATTCGCTACAGCATTTTGTTCCACGTTTACTGGGCGGCATTAGGTGCTTATATGCTAGCCTTGCGCGTTGGGCGGGTGGGGCATCGGGCGGCAGTATTAGGTGCGGCGATATTCGCACTAGGCGGCTATCTCACAGCGCATGTAGAGCAAATTAATCAATTACAAGGGCTGGCATGGTTGCCGTGGTTGGTGCTTTTGGCCGCTGTGCTGTTATATAAACCGCGCTTATATCTGTGGTTGCTTTTTGTCGGAATGCTCGCCATACAGCTTTTCACTGGTCACACGCAAACCGTATTCATCACTCTTGTGACCATTGCCGTTTATAGCTTTGTTTTTATCCTTCAGCAACAACGACACCTTTATTTTTATTTGAGCGCCCGCATGGTGGTGCTGGTGGCGGCTGCTGGCATCATGGCGTTATTATTGGCTTTACCGCAACTCATCCCAACTTTAGAGTTGACTGGCCTATCTATCCGCAATAGCGGCCTCACGCCGAATGAGGCGACGGCCTTTTCGCTCAGCCCGCTGGTGTTGGGGCGTGGCTTATTACCCTCCTACGATGCGCAAGTTTTCGGCGAATATGTGGCTTATGCGGGCATCATCAGTTTTGGCTTAGCCATTGTGGGGGCGGTGACCGGAAAAAGAAAGCGGTGGCCGTGGGTGATTGTTGCTGCTGTGGGACTATTTCTCGCATTAGGGGCGTATAACCCGCTGTACTGGCCATTAGCCTCATTGCCCGGCTTCAACCTGTTTCGTGTGCCGTCACGTTTCCTCACGATGGTGGCTTTAGGCGTGGCGATGTTGGCCGCAATGGGGCTACAAGCCCTGTTTAATGGCTATCGCCCATCGTGGCGTTTATCTGTTGCTTTATTGGCGCTTATCGTAGGTCTAGGTTTGGGGGCTTGGTTAGGGCCACAATTCGGGGAGCAAAGCGGCATTTTCCCGCCCGAAGCGATTATTGAAGGTGCGGCCATCCCTCAAATGACGGCACTTCTGCTATGGTGCGCATTCACGGCGCTATGTATAGCCTTATGGCGTTGGCGGCGGGGCGCGCTGGTGCTCGCTGGGCTGGCAATTATAGAACTTTTCCTCGCCGCACAAGCCCAGCCGTTCAATGACCTAACCCCACCAGATGTTTACGAAGGCCAACGCTTCACCATCAGCCAGATGCGCGCTTTCGTTGATGGGCAAACCCTATCGGGGCGCATGTTGGCCATTAGCGGCCTGTTCTTCGAGACAGGTGATAAAGCAGCATTAACCGCTCGCTTCATTCGTGATGGCATGGATGAACTCGCCCAGAAGAATGCTTTTGTGGCGATTAAACGGCAGGAATTATTATTCCCCAATCTCGGCCTACGCTGGCATGTGCCCACTGTTGATGGCTTTGGCGGTGGGGTTTTGCCCACAGTCTATTATTCTCAATTCACCTCTTTGATGTTGCCAGCAGATGCCCTACGTACCGCAGATGGTCGCCTTGGGGAGCGTTTAGCCCAGCCAGAGTGCCGTTGGGGGTGTTTGCCAGATGGCCGTTGGTTGGCCATGACCGATACGCGCTATTTGATTGTCGATAAAGTGGCGGATGTATGGCATGACGATATTGCCTTTGATACCGCTTTGCCAGTGTTGCTAGAGGGTGACGCTTTTTCGATGGACATCCGCCAGCGCACAGCGACAACCCGCCCCTTTTACCCAGCGCCGCTTGATTTTGGCGGAGATACGCTTTATGTGTTATTTGATGGCACTTTGCCCCCTTCCGTTTCGGCAGTGGCAAATGTAACGCCTATTGCTACTGCGGATGTGAAACGGCTAGATGATGGGTTGCAAATCGCCCGCTATATTCTGAATGGAGCAGAGCAGTGGAGTGAATATGTGTTGCTCTCTGAAGCCGATACGACAGTCGTTTATGCTGTCACCCTGAGCGATAGCCGCACTGGTGTTTTCCTCCAACTAACGCCGCGCCCATGGCAAAAAGTTCTTTCCAGCGATATTAAAATTTACTACCGTGAAGATATTGCCCCTGCAGATGCGCGTCGTGGTGCATGGGGTGGCGGTGAACTGCTCTTTTTGCCCGATACATGGCAGGGCGGCGAGGATGCGCTTATGGCTCTGCGCGATAGGCCTGATATTGGCGGAATTATCCACCGCCCTCCGCCATCAGATGCGAATCGTCTTACCGTCCGTACAATTGACCATTTCACGGCTTATGAAGATGCCCGCCTGACCT
>WGEI01000256.1 GCA_015492875.1 Anaerolineae bacterium
GCTCATCACGTGGGGGCGTGTTCGCTAGCGCTTGCGGGTCGCCGCTATAACTGGTAGCTGGCGCATAAATCCACCCCATGACGCCCGTCGGCAAAATCACATTGAACCAATCGCCGTTACGGTTGCGCCCGATGGCGGTTGCCGTTTCCCCGCCGCTGATGCCGGCGACAATTGGGTAATTAGTCGATGGGCCTCCCCGCACATTTAGCCCTTCATTCACCGTCACAGGGAACATCAACGGGGGTAATGTGGTCGCATTCTGTAGCTGTACTGACCCAAAAGCCAGCAGGGTGACGTTATTCTCTGGCTGGGTATTGGGCAAGTTGGCGCGTATGGTCATCTGGATAGCTGGCCATGTGCTATCGTCCGCATTGAGCACAAACTCGCGCACATCAAACAATGAGACAACATCGCCCGTCTGCTGAAAAATTGGCGCAATATCTGCTGTGCGTGGTGTTATCACCACCTCGCCCCCACCATAACACGCTGTAAAGCGCCCTGTCGTTCCGCAAACGCGCTCTATAGCGCTATAAGCCTCTTCAATGGCAGGGCAGCTTACGGGGGCGGGCGTTGTTTCTTGGGCATAGGCAACAGAAGCGAGTAAACTTATCAGAATGATGGTGACATATTTCAGCATGATGATAACCTTTATGCGATAGAACACAGCAGGCCGTATTATATATGGAAGCTGGGCACAGCGTGAGAGTGGCGTTTGTCGCCTATCCTACGCTTCTTTGACGGTGAGGCGCGCTGTCAACACTGGCGGGATTTGCGGGTAACATTTCCACGAGATGAGCGACAATCATGTGTTTTGCCATAGGTAAATTCGTTAAATTTGTCATAACCCAATGATTGAGATTTATTGATGGTTGCGCTATAGTCCAATTGTTCTCTTTGTCACAAGAAGTGCGCGCTCGCGTTAAGGAGGAAAACCCCCATGAGCGACGACACCCATATACGTCTCGTTTTGCCCGGCCCGGTAGAGGTGCGCCGAGAAATCCTAGAAGCCCAAGCTGCGTGGCAAATTGGCCACCGCCAACCAGTATTTGCCGACCTCTTCGCCCGCCTTCAAGAGAAGCTCAAGCAAGTATTCCTCACCCAAAATCGCGTATATGTCAGTGGCTCTTCTGGCTCTGGCCTTTGGGAAGCGGCGATTCGCTGTAGTGTGCGCGATGATAAGCGCGTTTTGCATTTAACCAGTGGCGCATTCAGTGAACGTTGGGCAGACGTTAGCCGCGCTAACGGCAAACAGGTTGATGTGCTCTCGGTAGATTGGGGCAAGGCCTTCACCCCAGAGATGGTGGCCGATGCCCTGAAGAAGCAGCACTATGATGCCGTTTGCCTCGTTCACAACGAAACCAGCACCGGCGTCACCAACCCCGTCGCCGCCATTGGCGAGGTAGTGCGTCAGTATGATGACACCCTGTTTTTAGTGGATACCGTGAGCGGTTGGCTTGGGGCAGCGTTGCGTGTGGATGAGTGGGGCATTGATGTCGCGCTCTCGTCCTCACAGAAAGCCTTCGCCTTACCGCCGGGTATCGCCTTCGCCGCAGTGAGTGACCGCGTATTAGCGCGCGCACAAGAAATCCCCCATCGTGGTTATTACTTCGATTTCCTCGTTCTAGAGAAATATCTCAAGAAGAATAACACCCCATCCACGCCACCAACCGCGCTTATGTGGGCGGCAGACCTTCAATTAGACGCAATTCTGGCGGAAGGGCTGGAAAATCGCTGGGCGCGCCATTTGAAGATGCGCGATATGGCTCACCAATGGGCGCAAGAGCGCAATTTCGGCCTCTATGCGCAAGATGGCTATCGCTCGCCTACGGTGACCACCGTGCATAATACGCGCGGTGTCGATGTCAACGAAATGGCCGCCTTTATGCTGGAAAAAGGTTTCGCCATTGATCGCGGCTATGGCAAGATTCGCGGCACAACCTTCCGCATTGCCCATATGGGCGATATGCAACCCGCGACGCTGGAAGAGGTGCTGGCGGCGTTTGACGAGTTCTTGAACACGAATTAACTGGGGCACGAGGAGGAAACATGACCTTTAACATTCTTGTACCGGATAATGTCAATCAGGCGGCCATTGAATTTCTCCAGCAAACGGAGGGCTTCAACGTGACTGCCCCCGGTAAAATGAGCCGTGAGGAAACGCTGGCCACCATCCCGCAAGCACACGCCCTCATCATCCGCAGCAGCACCAAAGCCGATGCCGAACTATTAGACAAAGCGGAAAATCTGCGCGTTATCGCCCGTGCCGGCGTTGGCGTGGATAATGTTGACCTTGAGGCGGCGACTGCGCGCGGCGTTGTCGTAATGAACACGCCCGGCGGCAACACTATTTCCACTGCTGAACATGCTTTTGGCTTGATGTTGGCGCTGGCTCGCCATATCCCAAAAGCGCACATGTCGATGTTGGAAGGGCGGTGGGATCGCAAGCTGTTCATGGGCGCAGAGTTGCGCGGTAAAACGTTGGGCATCATTGGCTTTGGCCGCATTGGGCAGGCGCTAGGCAAACGCGCGCAAGCCTTTGAAATGACAGTCATCGCCTATGACCCCTATATCCCTGCCGAAGTTGCCGCCGCGCAAAATACCGAACTGGTTGACCTCGATACGCTCTACGCGCGTTCGGACTACATTTCGCTCCATGCGCTCATCACCGACGAAACACGCGGCATGATTAACGCGCAATCCATCGCCAAGATGAAAGATGGTGTGCGGATTATCAATGCTGCCCGTGGCGCTTTAATCAACGAGGCCGATTTGGCCGAAGCCATCAAAAGCGGCAAGGTCGCCGGCGCGGCGCTCGATGTTTATAGCGCAGAGCCGCCTAAAGATAACCCGCTCGTTGGCCTAGATGGTGTGGTGCATACGCCGCACTTAGCCGCTAGCACCGCTGATGCGCAGGTTGCCGTGGCAGTAGAAGCGGCGAAATTGGTGGTCACCGCGCTGACGCAGGGCGAGTACAGCAACGTCGTCAACCCCGCCGTATTAGAACGCACTTAGAGGATATGGAGATTTGGGGGCGATTTCAGTCAATCGTCCCCATAATTACTTCACTGTGTTTTCGGAAACAGAATTGCTGTGGAGGTTGAATAAATTCAATTCTGCAGCGAGGCGCTCTTTAGCAATAGCTGCATAAGATTCATCAATCTCTATACCTATACCGGTTCTCTGATTGAGGAAAGCTTCAATGAGCGTTGTCCCACTGCCTAAAAAGGGATCAAAAACAGTATCTCCAACATAACTGAACAACTTGATGCACCGTCGCGGCAACTCTCTCGGAAATGGCGCTGGATGGCCTATACGTTTTTTGCTTTCGCCATTGAATGTCCAAAGCCCATTGGTCCACTCCAAAAACTCATCTCTTGTGATGTCAGATTGGCGAGAACCGCTAGTTTTTTTCCATGATTCTTTGTACAGCACAACAATAAGCTCAACAGGTGCGATGACATAAGGCGCTGAGGCAGATTTCCACGAACCCCACGCTGTGCGCCTCGAAATGTTCCCCTCATTCCAAATGATAGTAGAATGATATTTCCAGCCAACTTCTTGGGCGATGGTTGTCAAGTCTGCCCCAACGCTTCTCTGCCCGCCTTTGTTCTTATCAAGTGGCACATTGAGGCAAAAACGCCCCATCGGCTTACTCCACTTATAGCAATTTTCCATCCAAACGCGGCTAAACGCTAAATAGTCCTCGTAGGATATTTCATCATCTGTAGAGTTATACTCAAGCCCTACATTGTACGGGGGGGATGTGATTGTTAAATCAATGAATTCTCGATCGAATAATGCCGGATTTCTACTATCTCCCAAAACAATATAAGTATTGCCTTGTTGGTAGAAAAGCTTTCCTTTGCTGCGTCGGATTATGTCAATCATGATGAGCAAGGTCTCTCATTTAATAGACGTGCTAAATCGGGAACTAAATCTGCAATGGATTTCACTTTTTCACTAGGGTCGAAGTCTTCTTTGGCCAAATAGATACCGTCAAGTTCGTATTCCATCACGATGCGCGCTTTCCGCGCTGATTTTTTGCCGCGTTGTTCGAAAGAGACTTCATCATCGCGGTCTGGCGTCACCATAAATACCCGAATATGCTGCGTTACAGGGCTTTGCATAAGTTTAAGTTTCCAATAAGGCGTCTCGGTATAACGCTCTCGAAAAGAATTTTTGATCGAAAGAATGGCGATGACCTCGTAACCTGCAGGGCAATAGATGATGATGTCACCATCAGGAAGTATGGAATAGTCATTAAAGGAAACGAGGATATTTCGTCGTACTCGCTCTTGGGCTTCAGTTTTCGGCTTTTTCAAATCGGCATCTGTCGTCCACGCCAAATTATATGTTTCGCAAAAATCAGTTATCACTATTGCGATAATATCCTCTAAAGCCTTTCCTACAGTGGAGACCCAGCCATTTCGCCGTTGGTCTGGTGTAGCATGTTCGCTTTCTTCATA